>JAITJU010000313.1 GCA_031278735.1 Zoogloeaceae bacterium | reverse complement strand
TCACTTCCATTGCATATGGCATTCATGCGATTGCCCTGGGAGGCGAGGCAGGGCAATCGCAGGAATGCTTTGTCATTGCGCCCGATTGTTTGACAGGCCGCGGCGCGTTCGAGGCGCACTCTGGAAGCGGGGTTGGCGATCTTCAAACCGGCATTTGCCGCCAGTTCCATCGCCGCAAACCTCTTTTTGCGCTCCCTTGCCAGAAGATTTTCCGCGCCGCGACTATTCCCTTCATTGCATATGGCATTCCTGCTATCGCCCTGATCCTTCTCGCAGACGGTCGATATTATCGTCCGATGGCGGGTAGAATTGCGTTTTTCTGTTTTGCGGTGTTTTCATGCGTTACCTTTCCACTCGCGGACTGTCTCCGGCGCGTTCTTTTTGCGACATCCTTCTGGACGGCTTGGCGCCGGACGGCGGATTGTATCTGCCGGAAACCTATCCGCAGGCAAGCCGCGCCGATCTCGACGCCTGGCGTTCCCTTTCCTATGCCGACCTGGCCTTTGCCATTCTCTCCCGCTATATCGACGACATTCCAGCGGACGATCTGCGCGCCTTACTGGAGAAGACCTATTGCGCCCGGACTTACGCCTTCACCCGACCCGGCGAGGATGCCGGGGAAATCACGCCCCTACGCTGGCTGGAAAAGGACAGGCTCGGACTGCTGGCGCTCTCCAACGGCCCGACGCTGGCTTTCAAGGACATGGCCATGCAGCTGCTGGGCAATCTCTTTGAATATGTGCTGGAAAGGCGCGGCGAAACCTTGAACATTCTGGGCGCGACATCCGGCGACACCGGTTCCGCCGCCGAATACGCGCTGCGCGGCAAGCGTAACGTCAAGGTATTCATGCTTTCGCCGCATCACAGGATGAGCGAATTCCAGCGCGCGCAGATGTATTCGCTGCTCGACGCCAACATTTTCAACATCGCCGTCACCGACCTGGTCGACGCGGCGCAGGACGTGGTGAAAGCCGTGGCCAGCGACGCCGGTTTCAAGGCGCGTTACCGGATTGGCGCGGTCAATTCCATCAACTGGGCGCGCGTGTTGGCGCAGATCGTCTATTACTTCAAGGGCTATTTCGCCGCCACGCAGAACAACGATCAACAAGTGGCGTTTTGTGTGCCTTCCGGCAATTTCGGCAACATCTGCGCCGGACACATCGCTCGTCAGATGGGCTTGCCCATTGCCAGGCTGATACTGGCCACCAACGAAAACGACGTGCTGGACGAGTTTTTCCGCACGGGCGTCTATCGTCCGCGCGGCGCGGCGGAAGTCACGTCCAGTCCGTCCATGGATATTTCCAAAGCCTCCAATTTCGAGCGGTTCATGTTCGATCTGGTCGGGCGCGACCCGGCAATCGTGTGCGCGCTCTGGGCAAAGGTGGACGCGGGCAAGCCTTTCGATCTCGCCGGCGCCCCTTATGCCGAACGACTTGCCGGTTTTGCGTTCGTCTCCGGCAAAAGCGCGCACACGGATCGACTGGAGACCATCCGGCGCATCTTCAATGACCACGGCGTCATGATCGATCCGCATACCGCGGATGGCCTCAAGGTGGCGCGGGAACATCCGCAGGACGGCATCCCCGTGCTGGCGCTGGAAACCGCCCAACCCGCCAAATTCGCCGACACCCTGCGCGCCGCGCTGGGACGCGACCCGGAACGCCCGGAGGCGTTGAACGGCCTGGAAGACCTGCCGCAAAAAGTAACGGTGATGGCGGCGGACGCGGCGGCCATCAAGGACTATATCGCGCGGCAGGCGGAAAGCGCCGGATGATACGCCTGACCGACATTCGCCTGCCCCTGGAGCATGACGAGGCGGCGCTGAAAGCCGCCCTGCTCCTCCGTCTGGGCATAGCGCCGGAGGAACTTCTGGAATTTACCCTCTTTCGCCGCGCCCCTGACGCGCGCAAGACATCGCAGATTTTTTTCGTCTACAGCGTTGATGTCCGCGTCAGGGACGAGGCCGCCGTCCTGCGACGATGCGCTGCGGACGCGCGTCTTTCGCCAACGCCGGACATGCGCTATCGCTATCCCGCTCAGGCGAGGGCGGACGAGACGCGCCGTCCCGTCATCATCGGCGCGGGACCCTGCGGCCTGTTCGCGGGACTGATGCTGGCGCGGATGGGGTTTCGTCCCATTCTTCTGGAGCGCGGCAAAATCGTGCGCGAGCGCGCCGAGGACACTTGGGGACTGTGGCGGCAAGGCAAGCTCAATCCCGAATCCAATGTGCAATTCGGCGAAGGCGGCGCCGGCGCGTTTTCCGACGGCAAGCTTTCCAGCCAAACGCGCGATCCGCGTCATCTGGGACGCAAGGTGCTGGAAGAATTCGTGCGCGCGGGCGCGCCGGAAAACATCTTGTTCGTCAGCAAGCCGCATATCGGCACCTTTCGCCTGATCAAGGTGGTGGAAAACCTGCGCGCCGCGCTCTGCGCGCTGGGCGCGGAAATCCGCTTCGGCTGCCGGGCGGAGGAAATCCTGATTGACCTCGACGCCGACGGCGGGCGGCAGGCCAGCGGCGTGCGGCTGGCGGACGGCTCGACGCTGCGCGGCGAACATATCGTGCTGGCTGTGGGACACAGCGCCCGCGACACCTTTGCCATGCTGCATGAGAAGGGCGTGGCAATGGAAAGCAAGCCTTTTTCCATCGGTGTGCGCATCGAGCATCCGCAAAGCCTGATCGACAAGGCGCGTTTTGGCCGCTTCGCCGGACATCCCCTGCTGGGCGCGGCGGATTACAAGCTCGTCTACAAGGCCAAGAACGGGCGCACCGCCTACAGCTTCTGCATGTGTCCCGGCGGTCAGGTGGTTGCCGCCACCTCCGAGCCGGGGCGGGTGGTCACCAACGGCATGATCCAGTATTCCCGCGCCGAACGCAACGCGAACAGCGGCATGGTGGTCGATGTCTTTCCCGAGCGGGATTTTCCCACCTATCCGCACCCCTTGAGCGGCGTCGAGTTCCAAAGGCATTGGGAAGGCCGGGCGTTCGAGGTCGGCGGTCACGCCTACCGGGCGCCCGCGCAGCTGGTCGGCGACTTTCTGGCCGGACGTCCTTCCACCCGTCTGGGAACGGTGCTGCCCTCCTACCAACCCGGCATCCATCTCACCGACCTTGCCCTCTGTCTGCCCGGCTTTGTTCTGGAAACCCTGCGCGAGGCCCTGCCTGTCTTTGGCCGCCAGATTCGCGGCTACGACATGGCCGACGCCTTGATGACCGGCGTGGAAACCCGCACATCCTCGCCCCTGCGCGTCCGCCGCGACCCGAAAAGCCTGCAAAGCGAAAATATCCGCGGTCTCTACCCGGCGGGCGAAGGCGCGGGCTATGCGGGAGGCATTCTTTCCGCCGCCATGGACGGCATCCGGGCGGCGGAAGCCCTGGCGCTGCAAATGACGGAAGACGGGAATGGCGCCGCGGAAAAGCGGGAAGCCGACGAATACCGTCCTTTTCCCGAACGGCAAGCGCCATGACAAATCCTAGGGACATTCTTTTCGCCGGGGAAAAAATCCCGCCTTCGCTGCCGGTTGTCGATCATTACGCCGGTTCGGAGAAATTGATGCAAAAGGCGTTGACCTTGCAGCGGGAAATGGGCGCGGTTTTCGACATTACCCTGGATTGCGAGGATGGCGCGCGCGTCGGCAATGAGGCCGAGCACGCAAAAATGTGCGCTGAATTCATTTTGAGCGGCGATAACCGCTTCAACCGGGTAGGCGTGCGGATTCACGACATCAGCCATCCGCACTGGCGGGCGGATTTGGAAATCGTGCTGCGCCTGGCGGGAAAGCGTCTGCCCTTCCTCACCTTGCCCAAGGCGCGTTCCGCCCAGGACGCGCGGCGTTTTCTGCGCGCGCTGCGCGAACAGGAAAGCGCGCATGGACTGACGGGCAACATCCCCGCGCATGTGCTGATCGAAACGCATGGCGCGCTGCGCGAGGTTTGGCAAATCGCGTCTCTGGCGGGCGTGGAAAGTCTGGATTTCGGCCTGATGGATTTCGTCTCCGCGCATGGCGGCGCGATTCCGGCGGCGGCCATGCAAAGCCCCGGACAATTCACGCATCCCCTGATCGTTCGCGCCAAATGCGAGATTGCCGCCGCCGCGCACGCATCGGGCATCATCCCCGCGCATAACGTGTGCACCGAACTCGCGGACGCGGCCTGCATTGAAAACGACGCCCGCCGCGCCTGCCGGGAATTTGGCTATCTGCGGATGTGGAGCGTGCATCCGGCGCAGATTGCGCCGATCATTGCCGCCTTCACGCCCGACGCGGCGGAAGCGGATGCCGCCCGCGAGCTGCTCGCCGCAGCGAGACAAGCCCATTGGGGGCCGATTCGTCACGCCGGAAAGCTGCACGACCGCGCCTCCTACCGTTATTACTGGCGGCTGCTGGAACGCGCGGGATTCCGGGATTAGCGCGTTTTTGGCGTAAACGCGGACAAGAATCCAAACCCGGAATGTTCCTTGCCGTTCCTCGCGAGGGAACTTAGGTTGTTTAGTCCCGGCATTTTCTGGATCGGATTCATGGTGAAGCGTTCGGGATCATTTGTCCAGAGTTTGCAGAGGTATTCATAGGGTGTCAGGCCGTTGAGGGTCTTCAATCGGCGAGCA
>JAITJU010000312.1 GCA_031278735.1 Zoogloeaceae bacterium | reverse complement strand
CAATGGTTGTCCAGACAATGAATTCTCCCGCTCGCCCCGTATTCAAAAAACTGGAAGATTTTGTCGGCAATACGCCGCTCATAGAATTGCAACGTCTGCCCGGCGCGGAAAATCGGCGGCGCAACAACGCCATCCTGGTGAAGCTGGAAGGCAACAACCCGGCGGGGTCGGTCAAGGATAGACCGGCGCTTTCCATGATCAACGCGGCGGACGCGCGCGGCGACATCAAGCCCGGCGACACCCTGATCGAGGCCACTTCCGGCAATACCGGCATTGCGCTGGCAATGGCCGCCACCATGCGCGGCTACCGCATAATACTGGTCATGCCGGAAAACCAGAGCCTGGAACGGCGGCAGACCATGCGCGCCTATGGCGCTGAACTGGTGCTCACGCCCAAGAGCGGCGGCATGGAAGTCGCGCGCGACATCGCAAATAAAATGCGCGACGCTGGCGAAGGCGTCATTCTCGATCAGTTTGCCAACCCGGACAATCCCGAAGCGCACTTTACCGGCACCGGCCCGGAAATCTGGCGCGACACGGCGGGCGGCGTCACGCATTTCGTTTCCTCCATGGGCACAACCGGCACGATTGTCGGCGCGGCGCGATTTCTGAAGTCACAGAACCCGGCCATTCGCACCATTGGTTGCCAGCCGGACAACAACAGCCAGATTCCCGGCATTCGCCGATGGCCGGAAGCCTATTTGCCCAAAATCTACGACAAACGATGGATCGATCAACTGGAAGTCGTCTCGCAGGCCGAGGCTGAGGACATGACCCGGAGACTGGCGAGAGAAGAAGGCGTGTTCGCCGGCATTTCCTCCGGCGGCGCGCTCGCCGTGACTTTGCGCGTCGCCGGACAAGTCGAGAACGCCGTCATCGTCTCCATCATCTGCGACCGGGGCGACCGTTATCTGTCAACTGGCGTGTTCCCGGCCTGATGTCCGCGCGCGCCATCCCTTTCCCTCTGCAAATGCTGTCCGTAACACGGGCGCGCAAGACCATCATGCGATGTTTTCTTCTTCTTCTGGCGACATGCCTCCTGAATGCCTGCGGCATCAAGGGGGCGTTGGAAAAACCCGCCAATCCGCCGCCGCCATCGCTATATGAGCGGATCTTTGGCGAACAGGCGCCGGAGCGCGCCAGCGACGCGCCAAAAAGCGACGCCGCGAACGCGGTCGGCGAAGCCGCCGAATGACGCCTCCGAACATGCCTTTCCTTACCCGTCGGCAAGGAATTTTGCACATGGAAGACCTGGCCTTGCCATCGCTTGCCTCGACGTTTGGCACACCTTGCCATGTGTATTCCCACGCCGCCCTGCACGCAAACCTGCGCGCGTTTCAGACGGCGCTGGCCGCGCATCCCGCTGGCGCGGACAGTCTGGTCTGCTACGCGGTCAAGGCCAATTCCAACCTGGCCATCCTGAATCTTTTTGCCCGCATGGGCGCGGGATTCGACATCGTTTCCGGCGGCGAGTTGGCGCGGGTGCTGGCGGCGGGCGGTGACGCGAACAAGGTGGTCTTCTCCGGCGTGGGCAAAAGCGGCGCGGAAATTCACGCGGCGCTCATGGCGGGCATTCTTTGTTTCAACGTGGAATCCGCCGCCGAACTGGAACGCATCGACGAAATAGCCGCCGCGCTGGGCAAGCGCGCGCCCGTCAGCCTGCGGGTGAATCCCGATGTCGACCCTGGCGTCCATCCCTATATCGCCACGGGATTGAAGCGCGCCAAATTCGGCATTCCCATCGACGCCGCGCTGGCGCTTTACGAACACGCCGCGCGCCTGCCGCACATTGCCGTGCGCGGCGTCGATTGTCACATTGGTTCGCAGATTCTCGATCCCGCGCCTTTCGGGGAGGCGCTGGAACGCTTGATCGTGCTGATCGACACGCTGGGAAAAGGCGGCATTCGCGTCGAACAGATCGATCTGGGCGGCGGTCTGGGCATTGCCTATCGGCAGGATGAGGTCGAGCCGGAAATTTCCGCATGTCTTGCGCCCCTGCTCGACCGTCTACGCGGCAGAAAACTGAAGATCATTCTCGAACCGGGACGGCGTCTGGTCGGGCAGGCGGGGCTGTTGCTGACGCGCGTCGAATACCTGAAGCCAGGCGAGCGAAATTTTGCCGTCGTCGATGCCGCGATGAACGACTTGCTGCGCCCGGCGCTCTATGGCGCGTGGCACGAAATTGTCGCCGTCGAACAGAAAAAAACGCCGACCACGCGCTATGACGTGGTTGGGCCAATCTGCGAAAGCGGCGATTTCATCGGGCAGGAACGCGAACTGGCCATTGCGGCGGGCGATTTGCTGGCGGTTTTGTCGACGGGAGCCTACGGCATGGCGATGAGCTCCAACTACAATACGCGGCCACGCGCGGCAGAGATCATGGTGGAAGGCAAGCAGGCGCACGTAATCCGGCAACGGGAAAAAACAGCCGATCTGTACGCGCTGGAACATTTGTTGCCTGCCGCCTCCATCTCATCCATCAGGCCGGAAATTGATAAATAATATTGCCTCCCACAATCGAACGTGCTAAAAAGTCGAATCTTTTCAGGCAACACAAATGGTCTTTTCATTTTTCAAAAAATCTGCGGAAAAATCCGAGGAGCGGATGCCTCCACTCCGGGGAGCGCCCATTGTCTCCGCCGTCGTTTCCCGCCCGCCGCCCGCGCAAACGCCCGCATCGGCACCCGTCGCCGATGACGGGCTCGACACCACCATCAATACCTGTTACGGCATCGAGGTTTTTGAAGAAACCGACCCGTACATGGAAATCGCCGAACACGCGGCCATTCTTTTCGCCAACGGCCAGTACGATGTCGCGCGCAGCACGCTGGAGTCGGTCATTCAGAACAACGGCGATCAGGGTGCCGTCAAGCTCTGGCTGATGCTGTTCGATCTCCTGCGGGTGCGCAACGACAGAAACGCGTTCGATGCCCTGAGCCTGGATTTCGCCAGTATCTGCGAATTGTCGCCGCCTTCCTGGCAAGAAGACGCGAAACCCGCCCCCGGCAACAAGGCGCAAAAAGTGGCGGGGGTGGCGGTGCTGCAAGGCGCGGTGACGAGTGAAGACGATGTGTTCGACGATTTGCGGCAAGCCTTGAGCAAGGGCGAGCCGCGCACGCTGGATATGAGCCGTCTGGCGGGCATAGATTCGGCGGCGTCGGGGTTGCTGGCCAAGATGCTGCATCAGGCGCGCCGCCGGGACCTGGCCTGGGGTTTGGGCGGCGGCACGGAAATATTGGCGAGACGCTTTTCTGCCCGCCTGATTGCCGGTCAGACGCGCGATGAAAACATGTGGCTGCTGGTGCTGGAACTGCTTCAATTTCTGGGTCTGGAAGCGCAGTTCGAGGAAAAGGCCGTGGATTACGCCGTGACCTTTGAAGTCTCGCCGCCCGCCTGGGAACCGCCGCGCGCCAAGCCTGCGGTCAAGAAGGAAGAGGAAGAGACAACCTTCGGCGGGCTGGTGCTGGATGCGCCCATGACATCGACGCTGGAAGGCGAAATCCTGCAAGGCAAGCTGGATTCCATCGCCTGCCAACTGGCGCCCGGCAGCGAATGCAGGCTGGACTTCTCGCGCATTCAGCGGCTGGATTTCGTCAGCGCGGGCGCGCTTGCCACGCTGCTGAAAGAGGCCAATTGCAAGCAGATAACGATTATGCATCCCAATCGCATGGTCGCGGAACTGTTGCGCGTCATGGGTATTGATAAAATCGCCCATATCGAGCTGGCCAGGCACTGAACGCGCTTTGCGCAAAACACGAGGACAAAAGGGGTTTTTATTCATGGAGCAATACCACGGCACGACCATTGTGTCGGTGCGCCGGGGCGGGAATGTTGCCATGGGCGGCGATGGTCAGGTCACGCTGGGCAACATGGTCATCAAACAGTCAGCGAAAAAAATCCGCCGCGTCTATCAGGATCGCATCCTCACCGGCTTTGCCGGAGCTACGGCGGACGCGTTCACCTTGCTGGAACTCTTTGAATCCAAGCTGGAAAACCATCAGGGCAACCTGATGCGGAGCGCCGTCGAGCTGGCGAAGGAATGGCGCACCGACCGCATGTTGCGACGTCTGGAAGCCATGCTCATCGTCGCCGATCACGCGCACACCCTGGTCATCACCGGTAATGGCGACGTCCTGGAACCAGAACAGGGCATTGCCGCCATCGGTTCCGGCGGCGCTTACGCCCAGAGCGCGGCGCGGGCGCTTCTGGAAAACACCGAATTGCCGCCCATTGAAATCGTCAAAAAATCGCTGGCAATCGCGAGCGACATCTGCATCTACACCAATCAGAATCTCACCCTGGAGCAACTCGAAGCATGAGCGCCATGATGACTCCGCAGGAAATCGTGCACGAACTGGACAAGCACATCGTCGGACAATCCAGCGCCAAGAAAGCCGTGGCGATTGCGCTCAGGAACCGCTGGCGGCGCGCGCAGGTCGCAGAACCCTTGCGTTCCGAAATCACGCCCAAGAACATCCTCATGATCGGCCCGACCGGCGTCGGCAAAACCGAAATCGCCCGCCGTCTCGCGCGTCTGGCGAACGCGCCCTTCATCAAGGTGGAAGCCACCAAATTCACGGAAGTCGGTTATGTGGGGCGCGATGTCGACACCATCATCCGCGACCTGGCGGAAATTGCCGTCAAGCGCCAGCGCGAGCGCGCCATGCAGGATGTCCGCCATCGCGCCGAGGACGCCGCGGAGGAGCGTGTGCTGGACGCGCTCCTGCCGCCCACGCGCAACGCGGGGTTTTTCGCGGCGGAAACCGGAGAAAGCGAGGAAAACGGCACACGGCAGAAATTCCGCAAAAAGCTGCGCGAAGGCAATCTCAATGACAAAGAGATTGAAGTCGAGGTGGCGCAGACCCCCATGCAGGCAGAGATTTTTGCTCCGCCTGGCATGGAGGAACTGACCAGCCAGATTCAGGGCATGTTTCAGAATATTTCCGGCGGACGCAGCAAAAGCCGCAAACTGAAGATCAGGGAAGCCCTGAAGCTCCTTGCCGACGAGGAAGCCGCCAAGCTGGTCAATGACGAAGACGTCAAGCTGGAGGCGCTGCAAAATGTCGAACAGAACGGCATCGTCTTTCTGGATGAGATCGACAAGGTGGCCAGCCGGGGCGGCACACACGGCGCGGACGTTTCCCGCCAGGGTGTGCAGCGCGATCTGCTGCCGCTGGTCGAGGGCACGACGGTTTCCACCAAGTATGGCATGGTGCGCACCGATCACATCCTGTTCATCGCCTCCGGCGCGTTCCATCTTGCCAAGCCTTCCGACCTGATTCCTGAACTGCAGGGGCGTTTTCCCATTCGCGTCGAACTCGATTCCCTGTCCGTGGCCGATTTCGAGCGTATCCTCACCCAGACCGACGCCTGTCTCAC
>JAITJU010000304.1 GCA_031278735.1 Zoogloeaceae bacterium | reverse complement strand
TCAGGAGACAAATGACCGACATCCGGGATCGGGCACCATGATTCTTGCCGATCCCCGCCATCCCCCCGCCCGCTTGACGGGAGGATGATCGCGGGCAGGGAGCGCGCGGCGCGCCCTGGCGAAGCCGTTAAACTTCCCCGCCCCTGTCTTCCGTCCTCTGATCCTGTAGAATCCCGCTCCATCATGATGTATACGCTCCTGCGTCGCGCCCTGTTTCTTCTGGATGCCGAAAAGGCTCACCATCTGGGATTGACGGGTCTTTCCTTTTTGCACGCCTGCGGTCTGGCCGGACTGCTGGCGAAGGCGCGCGTGACGGATCCGACGACGGTCATGGGCATCGACTTTCCGAACAAGGTCGGGCTGGCGGCGGGGCTGGACAAGAACGGGGCGCACATCGACGCGCTGGCGGCGCTGGGCTTCGGACACATTGAGGTCGGCACGGCGACGCCGCGCCCGCAGCCGGGCAATCCCAAACCGCGGCTTTTCCGTTTGCCGGAAGCGCAGGCCATCATCAATCGCATGGGGTTCAACAACCGGGGCGTCGAGGCGCTGGTCGCCAACATCAAGACTTCCGACTTTGCGCGCCAGGGCGGCGTCATTGGCGTCAATATCGGCAAGAACGCCGATACGCCGCTGGAAAAGGCGGCGGAAGACTATCTGTTCTGTTTGGAAAAAGTCCATGCCGTCGCCCGTTATGTGACGATCAACATTTCCAGCCCGAACAGCGAAAAGCTGCGCGAATTGCAAAAGGAAGCGGCGCTGAACGACCTGCTCCGACAAATCAAGGCAGCGCAGGCGCGGCTGGCCGACCAGCATGGGCGTTACGTGCCGCTGGCGCTGAAAATCGCGCCGGACGTGGAGGACGCGACTATCGTCAGCATTGCGGATGCCGTGCGGCGACATCGCGTGGACGCGGTCATTGCCGCCAACACCACCACCGCGCGCGCGGGCGTGGGAAATCTGCGGCATGGCGACGAGGCGGGCGGACTTTCCGGCGCGCCGGAATTCCGCCTTGCCACCACGGTGCTGGGCAAGCTGACGCACGCCCTGCAAAACGAAACGCCCGTCATTGGCGCGGGCGGCATCCTGAAAGGCGAGGACGCGCGCGCGAAAATGGCGGCGGGCGCAAGTCTGGTGCAGATATTCACCGGATTCATCTATCGCGGCCCGGAACTGATTCACGAAACCGCCGTCGCCGTGCGCGCCGCCAAATCTTCCGCTTCCTGATTCGCCCCATGACCTTCGTATGATTTCCTCCTATCTTTTTCTGCTGATTGGCGCGGTGCTGGTCAATAACGTGGTGCTGGTGCAGATATTGGGGTTGTGCCCGTTCATGGGCGTCTCCAGAAAGCTGGAAACGGCTTACGGCATGAGCGCGGCGACGGCTTTCGTGCTGACCCTGGCGACCGGCGCGAGTTTCCTCATCGACCACTACCTGCTCATGCCCGCCGGACTGGAATATCTGCGGACGATTTCCTTCATCGTCACCATTGCCGCCATCGTGCAATTGACGGAAATGGTCGTCGCCAAGACCTCGCCTCTCCTGCAGCAGGTGCTGGGGATTTATTTGCCGCTGATTACCACCAATTGCGCGGTGCTGGGCGTACCGCTCATCAATATTTCACACCGGAACGGCTTCGTGGAATCGCTGCTTTTCGGCGCGGGCAGCGCGATCGGTTTTTCGCTGGTGCTGGTGCTGTTCGCCGGCATCCGCGAACGGGTGGACGCGGCGGACGTGCCGCGTCCTTTTCGGGGCGCGGCGATTGCCATGATTACGGCGGGATTGATGAGTCTCGCCTTCATGGGCTTTGCCGGGCTGGATCGCTAGAAGCGCGCATGGACATCCTGACCGCCATTGCCGTCATGGCGCTGGGCGCGCTGCTGCTGGGCGCGGCGCTCGGCTGCGCCGCCGTCCGTTTTCGAGTCGAGGGCAATCCCGTCACCGACAAGGTAAACGCCATCCTGCCGCAAACGCAATGCGGCCAATGCGGTTTTCCTGGCTGCCGTCCCTACGCGGAGGCCGTCGCCAAGGGCGAGGCGGAAATCAACCTCTGCCCGCCCGGCGGCGAGGAGGGAATGCGCAAACTTGCCGAACTCCTGGGACGCGACTGTGTGCCGCTGGCGGAAACGGTAAAGCGCGCCCCAAAACGCGAGATCGCGATCATCGACGAGAATCGCTGCATCGGCTGCACCCTGTGCATCCAGGCTTGCCCGGTCGACGCCATCGTCGGCGCGGCGCGGCAGATGCACACCGTGGTGGAAGCCTTGTGCACCGGCTGCGAACTGTGCCGACCGCCCTGCCCCGTCGAGTGTATCGAATTCCGGCCACTGCCGGAAACGCCGGAAACCTGGCGCTGGCCGGAAGTCGGGTTCTGGAAAAAGGAAGACGTGAAACCGGAAATGGCCGCGGCATGATGAGAACCCTGTTTTCCTTCCCCGGCGGCGTCAAGCCCGACCCCAACAAGGAGGCCTCCGCCAGAGCGTTCATCGCGTCCGCGCCCCTGCCGGAGCGGCTGGTGCTGCCTCTGAAGCAAAGCGCCGGCGTCGCGCCCCTGCCGTGTGTGCGCGTGGGCGAACGGGTGAAGAAAGGCCAGATCATCGCGGTGGCGGAAGCGTGGATTTCCGTCAGCCTGCACGCGCCGACGTCCGGCAAGGTGACGGACATCGGCGCGCATCCGCTGGCGCATCCTTCCGGTTTGCCCGCGCCCGCCATCGTCATCGAGGCGGACGGAGAAGACGCGTGGCGGGAACGGCAGCCGCTCGACTGGCAAGGTCTCGCGCCGCGGGAAGTGCAATGCTATTTGCAGCAGAGCGGCGTGGTGGGACTGGGCGGCGCGGTCTTTCCCAGTCACGCCAAACTTGGCGGCGACACGCCGACGGAAGAACTGATCATCAACGGCGCGGAATGCGAGCCTTACATCACCTGCGATGATCGCCTGATGCGCGAACGCGCCGACGAAATCATCTCTGGCGTCGCCCTGCTGCGCGATCTCACCGGCGCGCGGCAATGCCTGATCGCCGTCGAAAACAACAAGCCGGAAGCCATCCGCGCCCTGCGCGGCGCCATCGGCAAACACCGGGAAGATTTCGTCGTCGTCACCCTGCCCGCCCGTTATCCGGCGGGCAGTCTGCGGCAACTGATTTACGCCCTGACCGGCAAACACGCTCCGGTTAACGTGCTGCCCGCCGCGCTGGGCGTACAATGTTTCAACGTCGCCACCGTGCATAGCATCTGGCGGGCGGTGGCGCACGGCGAGCCGGTCGTGCGGCGCGTGGTCACGGTAAGCGGCAATGTGCGCGCGCCGAAGAACTGGGAGGCACCCATCGGCATGAGCATGAACGCGCTCTTGCAGCTTTCCGAGCCGCTGGATGACACCGATGGCCTCATCGTCGGCGGCCCGATGATGGGGCTTTCCCTGCCGCTGACGAACGCGCCGATCACCAAGGGCAGCAATTGTCTGATTGCCCGCTCACCCCGGCTGTTTCCGCCCCGCCCGCCGGAATCGCCCTGCATTCGCTGCACCGCCTGCGCCCAGGCGTGCCCGCAGGGTTTGCAGCCCTTTGAACTCTACTGGTGGAGCCGCGCCCGCAATTTCGACCGGGCGGCGGAGCACGCGCTGGCCGAATGCATCGAATGCGGCTGCTGCGCCTATGTCTGCCCAGCGGCCATCCCGCTCGTGCATTATTTCCGCTTCGCCAAGGGCGAGCTTGCCGCCGCCGCCCGCGAACGACAAATGGCGGACGGCGCCCGCGACCGCTTCGAGTTTCGCCAATTCCGCGCCGAGCGGGAAAAGGCGGAAAAACAGGCAAAGACCGCGGCGGCAAAACAGGCGGCGGTAATGTCGGCTGCCGCCGCCCCGTCCGAAAAACCCGCGCCGACGCCTCCTTCCGAGCCTTGACGCCGTGATGCCGACGCCTTCCTCCCCTCACCTGCGCGAAGCCAACAGCATTTCCCGCATCATGCGGCTGGTCTGTGCGGCGCTCTTTCCCGGCATTGTGGTTTATAGCGCGTTGATAGGCCCCGCCGTGCTGGCGCAGATTGTCCTGGCCAGCGTTGCCGCGCTGTTCTTCGAGGCCGTGATGCTGAAGTTGCGCGCCATGCCGATACGCCGTTTTCTTGGCGATTATTCCGCGCTGGTGACGGCCTGGCTCATCGCGCTCACCTTTCCGCCCCTCTCGCCCTGGTGGTTGACCGTCACCGGCGTGTTTTTCGCCATTGTCGTCGCCAAGCATCTTTATGGCGGCCTGGGACAGAATCCTTTCAATCCGGCGATGATTGCCTTCGCCGCCTGCATCATCGCTTTTCCCGCCCTGATGTCGGAATGGCCGGCGCAGGGACTGATGCTGCCCTTCGAGCAGCAACTGGAAATCATTTTCGGCTTCGCGCCGCGCATTGACGCCCTCACTGCCGCCACGCCGCTGGACGTCATCAAGACGGCGCTGAAAAACAACGCCCTGCGCGCCGGCAACATCCAGGAACTCCTGATGAGCCAGAATCTCTACGGCACCTTCGCCGGGCGCGGCTGGGAATGGGTGACCATGACCTACCTGTGCGGCGGCGCTTTCCTGCTGGCGATGGGCGTCATCACCTGGCACGTTCCCTTTGCCTTCATCACCAGCATGGCGGCGATTTCCGCGCTCTGCTGGCTGTTCGACCCCGGACGTTTTTCCGATCCGCTGTTCCATCTGTTTTCCGGCGGCGCCATGCTGGGCGCTTTCTTCATCGCCACGGACCCGGTATCCGGCTGCGCGACGCCGCGCGGTCGTCTGATTTTTGGCGTCGGCGCGGGCATTCTGGCCTATCTCATCCGCGTCTTTGGCGTCTTTCCCGACGGCATCGCCTTTGCCGTGCTGATCATGAATATCTGCGCGCCGCTGATCGACCGCTACACCCAGCCTACCGTCTTTGGCCGTCGCGCGAACGGGAGGCGGTCATGAGCGTTCCTGCCCGCAAGAATGCTGTCGGCGCCGCCAGCGCGTTCAGAATGGCGGGCGTCTTGCTTGCCTTCACGCTGATATTCACCAGCCTCCTCGCGCTGGCGCAAAAATGGACGCTGCCCGTGATAGAAGCTTCGCGGGCGGCGGCAAAAATGAAATTCATCAACGAAGTCCTGCCCGCGCGGCGTTACCCCTACGATAACGATCTGCTGGCGGACACGCTCCTCTTGCCGCCCACGCCTGAACTGGGGCTGAACGCGGAAAGCCGCGTCTATCGCGCCCGCAAGAATGGAACGCCGGTGGCGCTGGTGCTGGAAGCCGTCGCGCCGGACGGTTACGCCGATGAAATCCGCCTGATTCTCGGCGTTACCCGGCAAGGCACGATTACCGGCGTCCGTGTCGTCGCGCACAAGGAAACGCCGGGTCTGGGCGACTACGTGGATCTGAAAAAGGACAAGGACAAAAAACACCCCTGGATACTGCAATTCGATGGCCTCAACTACCCTGGCCTCCCCGACGGCGCATGGCAGGTGCGCAAGGACAAGGGGCATTTTCATTACCGCGTCGGCGCGACGGTGTCGCCGCGCGCCGTGATTCGCGCCGTGCACCGCGCCGCACGATTCGCCGTCGCCAACCATGAACGGCTGTTTTACGCGGAAAGCAAAGAGAACGCCACGCCCGCAGAGGAAACCGCCCATGATGAATAAGGACGCCTTCAAGAACATTGCCTGGAACGGCCTGTGGCGGCAGAACACCGGACTGGTGCAGCTGCTCGGCCTCTGCCCGCTGCTCGCCATTTCCGTCAATACCGTCAATGCCGTCATGCTGGCGCTGGCCACATTGATCGTCATGGCCATGTCCAATGCGGCCATCGCCCTGCTGCGCCGCCTGATTCCGCATGAAATCCGCATCCCCGTGTTCATCCTCATCGTTGCCAGCCTGGTCACGGCAATCGATCTGCTGTTCAACGCCTGGTTTCACGAGCTGTACATCATTCTCGGCATCTTCATTCCGCTCATCGTCACCAACTGCATCGTGCTGGCGCGCGTGGAAGCCTTTGCCAGCAAGCACAATCCCTTCGCGGCCACGCTTGACGGCATTTTCATGGGTCTGGGTCTGTTGTGGACGCTCGCCCTGCTCGGCGCGTTGCGCGAGCTGATCGGCGGCGGCGTTCTGCTTTCCGGCATCGACATGGTGACGCCAGGCGCTGAACCCTTGCGAATACTGCCGGAAACGTACCCCGGCTTTCTGCTGGCGGCGCTGCCGCCCGGCGCGTTCATTCTGCTGGGTTGTCTGATTGCCGCCAAGAACTGGCTTTCGGAAAATGAAAAACGCAAGACGCAAGCGCGTAGCGCCGCGGTCGCTTTGCCCGCCGCGCCCGAAGAAAAACCCGCGGCATGAAGCGCGCCGTTGCCGTTTATGAGGCGCTGAAGGCCGCCAATCCCGTGCCGACGACGGAATTGAACTACCAGACGCCCTTCCAGTTGCTGGTGGCGGTAATGCTCTCCGCGCAGGCGACGGATGTCAGCGTAAACAAGGCCACGCGCGCGCTCTTCCCCGTCGCTTCCACGCCAGAAGCCATGCTGTCGCTGGGCGAGGCGGGCTTGACGCCTTACATCAAAAGCATCGGACTGTACCGAACCAAGGCCAGAAACATCATCGCCACCTGCCGTTTATTGCGGGAACGTCACGCCGGCAAGACGCCGGAAGAACGCGCCGCGCTCGAAGCCTTGCCCGGCGTCGGCAGAAAAACAGCCAACGTGGTGTTGAACACCGCGTTCGGACAGCCGGTCATCGCCGTCGACACGCACATCTTCCGCGTCGCCAATCGCACAGGGCTGGCGCCCGGCAAGGACGCGCGCGCCGTGGAGGAGGAACTCACGCGAATAACGCCGCCCGCATACCGCCAGAACGCCCACCACTGGCTAATCCTGCATGGCCGCTACGTCTGCCGGGCGCGCAATCCGGCCTGCGCCGCCTGCGTGATCGCTCGCTTCTGCGCCTGGCCGGAAAAAACAGCCGCGCCGCGCTGAACGTTCGCCCCGCAAGACAAAGCGGCAAGGCTTGCCGCGCAGGGGTAAAAGCGCGGCGGCGACGGGGAGGAAAAAGATTTGCTTCAGGACGCGGATTTTTTCGCCCGGCCTCCCGTCACACGCCGCCACGCGTAGCGCCAGAACAACAAGAAGGGAAAAGCAAGACAGAGGAAGGGCAGCGCGTAGATCAGCAAGGAAAGCGCATCCGTGACGCCCTCCGAAAAGTGGTCGATGAGCCGATCCGGGAACAATTTGAAACGACGCCAGCTCGAATGGATTTGGGTATCGACAAAGTTGACGGCAAGCAAATGGGTGTCGATCCGCAGTTTGTGCTGCGCCGATTCCTTTTGCAGACCTTCTTGCTGCTGTTGCACGTCGGATTGTTCCCGCGCCAGCGTAATCAGGTCGGCCACCGTGATTTGCGGACGTTTGGACAGGACGTCCAGGCGTTCGGCGTAAGCGCCCAGACGCGCCTGTTTCTGGCGATTATCAATAACGGCCTCGGCCAGATCCTCGGCAAGCGTTTCCCGAAAGGCGATTTTTCCGCCCGTTCCGGAAAGGGCGATCAAGTGCTCCACCCCTTCGGGCTGGACGCGCATCGTCAAGGACGCGCTTTCCTCGCTTTCCATGATGTTGAGGATATGGCAGACGCCAAAACGCGCCTGCGCGCACGCTTCCCTGAGCGCTTTCATGCGTTCCGGCATTTCCTTGGCGGGCAATTCGACACGCAACCGGTGCTCGTAGGCCAACAGGGCATCCGGCGCGGAGATGCCGCGCCCGGTCGTCGACGCCGCCGTTGTCTGGGCAGCGTCATGCTGCGATTCCTGGCTACAGGACGCCAGCGTTGCCAGGAGCAGGACGCCCAATATGCCCTGATGCAAAATGGTCATGATCCGCGTCTCTCT
>JAITJU010000255.1 GCA_031278735.1 Zoogloeaceae bacterium | reverse complement strand
CTTCCCATGAATTGACATGCGCCTTTGACATCCCTTTCTCCTGTGTCGCGTTGCGGGGGCATCAGGATTGTATCTTAATTTACGGATAAATCCTAAATGGATTTGCAGATCAGATAAATTTGGCTGCCGTCGTCCTGATAGGCGGCATCGGCGGCGGGATTCGCGTCAGCGGCGGCATTGGGCGCGCTCTGCCGCATTCCGCGCAGGCTGCCGGTGCGCGGATTGCCGTCGTCCAGTTGCGCGTCAATGGCCGCCGCGATCTTGGCGGAAAGATTGCTTGCGCACAGCACGTGTCCCGACAGTCCGAACGCGCCCGCCTGAACGCCGATCAGCCCGCCCGCCGCATTCATGGGAATGCCGTCTTCCGCGCCGCTCACCAGTCCCGATAACCGCAGATGCCGCCAGATTAGGCGCGACTCCATTTCCGCGGCGCATACGCTGCCGCCGCTATTGCCGCCGTTGTACGCGCCGCAGATGAAACCGTTGCCGTCGCCGCCGACAATGCCTGCCCAGCGGCTGGAGACGGTGGCGTGACGTTCATCCCCCGGCAGCGCGCGGTAACGATCCTGATAGGCGTAGATGGCCGCCGTGACGCCGTTCATGTCATTGACAAGGTTGCGGATGCGCGCCTGGGTGATGAGTTCCTGTCCTTTCAGGACGCCGCCCAGCAACAGGCCGATGATGACCAGCACGATGGCGATTTCCACCAGGGTGAAGCCGCGGTTGTGTTTCATGATGTTCGCTCCTGCGAATCAAGGGTTGGAAAGCGGCGTCAGCGCAGCCGCCCCGCGATGAGCAGGCTGCGCGCCAGAACAGGTCGCGCCAGCCAGATCATGATGTCATCGAATTCCGGCGTCGGCGTTCCGGACTGATAGCGGCCATCGCTGGCCTCGAAGTATGCGTTATCGCCATCGGCCTTGCCGTTGGCGCCGAGGCTGTAAAGGATGGCGACCGGACGCTCTTCGCTGGTAGTCAGTTTTTCGCCTTGCAGGTTGAGGACGAGCAGGCGGTCGGCTCCGGAAAAATCCGTCTCCAGCGTGATGGGCGCGCTGGCGTCGGCAAACTTGCGGTCGACCCGGTAACGCCAGCGCCTGCCCCAGGGATCGAGGCCATTCTCAAGACCCAATGATTTGAAGGGCAGAAACCCCTCCCCGGCGGGCGCGGCGGCGCAGTCATCCGGCGCGACGCCATAGGCGGGGCGGCTGCTGTCGTCGGTCATGTCTGGGCAGGGCAGATGATCATGCAGGGCGGCATAGCCCAGCAAGGCGGATTGAATGTTCGTCAGCGCATTCGTCGCCTCCTGCCATTGTCGGATTTCGCGTTGCGCGGCAAGCGGCAGAATGATGCTGCCCAGCAAAAGCGCGAGGATGAACAACACCAGCGCCAACTCCAGCAAGGTAAAGCCGGAAGGCGCGTTGCCGGAGGGCGGCGCGTTCAGGCGCATGAACGCAAGTCCGCGAGGGCGCGGCGGCAAGGGGAAGCGTCTCTGGTTGCGGCGCTCTGACAAGCGGCGCTCGCGTCCGCCGCGCCCCGGCAGGCGCAGCCTTCCAGTCCGGCGCGCAGGGCGGCGCAATCATTGCCGGTATTTTCCAGACAAACGCGCAGCGCTTTGGCGCGTTGTCGGCAATCCTGTTGACCGCAATTGGCGACGAGGCGAAAGTCGGGATGATCGGCGTCGGGGCCAAGAATGCAGGCAATCTGATCATTGCCCGCTATTTCGAGCGTCTGGCCGCCGTTTTGCAGGGTGTGGGCGTTCGCGCCTTCCAGATAATTTGCCGCCAGCATCCGACTGCCGCGCGTGGCGCGGGTTTGTCCGGAAAGCGCCGCGCCCGCGAAAATCACGGCGGCGGCATAGGGAACGCCATTCACGCGGAGGCATTCGTCCGGCGTCGCCGCGCAATCGACGGCGGGCGCGTCCGCTGGCGCAAAACCGGGCGCGACCACATAAAACAGATGGTCTTTCCATTTATCCCACCAACCATCCTTGCTGTTCTTGCGGCTGTCATCGCCGCCCGCCACGGGCGTGAAATCTGCGCATTTCTCGATGACGAGCAGGCGACAGGCAACAGCGGACTGACTGCCGGCGGCGCAGCCCGTCCAATCGCCGAGCGCGCTGTTCAGCACGTGCTGCGAACGCGCCACGGCATAGGGCGCACGCCCGGCGAGCAGATTTTCCTTGTCGTAGAACTTTTCGTAATGAAAAGTGTTTGGCGCTTCGCTCCCCATGCTCAGCGGCGAAGCCCACGGCAAGCGTCGCCGCGCGTTGGCCGCGCCAAAGCGCATCAAGCATGCGGCAACCCGCTGGGTCAGCGCCAGCGTGTCCGCCGTTTCCGGGACATCCTCCGCAAACAGGGCATCCGCGAGAAGGCGCGCTTGCACGTGCGCAAAAAGCTCGGCGCGGGTAATCCAGAGCAGATGGTCGTTGAAGCCCGCCCGCGCTTCGGCGGCAATGAAGCGGCTTTCGCCTTCCGCCGCGTCGCTGGGCGCGCTGTTGGCGACGCCCGAGAGCGCGTCGAGAAAGGCGCTGGCGACATAATCCCAACGGCATTCACCCTTGGCGTATTGGCGCGCCTGTCCGTCCAGCGGCATGCCGGGCGCGAACAGCACGGCAACCACGTCATCGGCCAGCACCGTATGCCCGTCCGCCGCCACGATCTGAATGAGTCCCGCCGTATCCGGGTTCAGGAGGTCGGCTTTCGGACTGGCCTTATAATTGCCGGAAACGGCATACCACAGGCATTCGCCGCTGCCATCCCGCGGCGACGGCACACCCAGGCTGCGCCAGGGGAAATGCCCGATGACGCTGACGCCCTTGCCGCCGCAAACGCCGCTTTCCGCGCCCTCGTTTTCCAGTGTGTTGCCGGTATCCGGACAGGGCAGATGGCCGGGCACGAAATGGCGGCGTTCGAGGCGGCTTTCCGGGTAAGCGAGGGCGTAACCCAGCAAGGCTTCCTTCGCCAGGAAAAGCGCCTCGGCGCTGCGCGCGTCGCGTCCCGCCTGCACGGTCTGCGCCGAGGAGAAACGCAAGAACCAGCTCAGCGAACCCAGCGTCAACAAAAGCAAAAGCGCCAGCGCCGCCGCGCCGGATTGCCGGAGGCCAGAAAGCGGGCGCCGACTTTTCATGCGCCTATTTTCCCGGATGCACCACGATGCGCCCGCCTTGCAGCAGATCGTCCCGCGCGCCGCCGACATGACGACGCCAAGTCTGCGCGCTGTCCGCTTCCGGTGGCGGCAAGCGCGCCGCGTCATCCTGCCAAACCGTGATCGCGTTCGCGCCGCGCATGACCAGACCTTGATACGTCGCCGCGTCTGGCGCGGCGCGGCTGCCCTTGCGCGCCTCTATGGCGGCGCGTTCCGTTGGCGTGTAAAACAGACGCCCCAGAGGCGGTTCCGCCAGAACCGACGAGCCGAAGAGGAGAGGCGGCAACAGGACGAGGATTTTTTTCATTGCGATCTTTCTTCCGGCAGGGACTGCCGCAGGGCAAGCAGGCGCGCTTCCACGACGGCGACGGCAAAATTCGCGGGCGCGCCCGCCGCTGCCGCAACCAGCGCCTCCTGATATTGTTCCGCCGCCAGACGCGGCTGGTTCAGCACATCCAGACTGACCGCCAAGTTGTAGCGAAAATCGGGATTTGCCCGATCGCGGAGGCAGGCTTCGAAATAGGCGTTTTGCGCTTCCTGCCAGCGCCCCTCGGCGGCAAGGAGATTGCCCAGAACGAAATGCGGCGTCGCCGCCTGCGGCGCTTCGCGCATCAACGTCTTCAAACGGCTTTCCAGTGTTTGCGCGTCCATCTGCCCCGCGACGGCGGCCAATCCCAACAGTCCCGTCTGCGCCCGCGCGTCCATCGGATGCGCGTTCAGCGCCGCCTGATAAAACTGCCAGGCCGCCGTGTGCTCCTCTTGCCGCAAGGCGATTTCCGCCATGCCCAACAAAGATTCCAGATGACGCGGTTCAACGGCAAGCAAAGCCGCGAACCGCGTTTTTGCCTCGGCCAGATCTCCGCGCGCCAGCGCCGTCTGCGCCTGCCGCACGGTCGTGGGCGCTTCCGCGGCGGACGTCTCTGGCGCGCGGACACGATTCACCCGCAATACGATATCTTCCGACATGGACGACACGGGCGCGCGCGACGCCCTGCCGGACAAGGGCGCAGGCAAGGCGGGCGCGGCGAAAGCCTTGCCCGTTTCGCCCGTTGTCTTGGCTTGCGGCATCGGCGGCGCCTGCGGCGCGGCAAGCGCGGCGGGCATGGCGGGCGCAGCGGGCGCGGCAATTTGCCG
>JAITJU010000183.1 GCA_031278735.1 Zoogloeaceae bacterium | reverse complement strand
GCCGGTGGCCACCCCGCCCAACGCCATCATCCTCGGCTCCGGCCACGTCGAGCAAAGGGACATGATCCGCGCCGGCTTCCGGCTGGTCGTTATTTCCGTCATTCTCATCAGTCTGTTCGGCTGGTTCGTCTGGCGGTAGCGCAGGCGGCGACGCCGACGTTCCGGCGGCACAGCCCGCCGTCGCCGGAGGATCGTCCGCGCGCGCTCCAGACGGCGATTATTTCGCATCCGCGCCGCGCTTATCTCCGCGACGCCAGCGCCCAAAGGCGGGAAAAACGGCTAGCGGGCGCTGGCAAGACCCAGCCAGGTCATGAGGAGGGAGCCGAACAGATGGAGCGCGGCCAGGGTGAAGGCAAGGGCGTATTGACCGGAGTGCAGGCGCTCGACGGTTTCGGCGGAAAAGCTGGAAAACGTGGTCAGGCCGCCCAGCGCGCCGGTAATGACGAAGAGTTTCAGGGCGGGCGCGACATCGGCGTGCAGGTGAAAAAACCCTACCGCCGCGCCCACCAGATAACCGCCCAGAAGGTTTGCCGCCAGCGTGCCCAGAGGAATGGCGGGCAGCAGGGGATTGAGGAAAACGCCCAGCAGCCAGCGCAGCCACGCGCCCAGCGCCGCGCCGACGCCAACGCCGAGAAAGGCGGCGAGGCTGAAATTATGGGGCATGGCCGACGCCGGAAAGCTCCGGCGGATCGTTGATGATTTCCCGTTTCCGGAAGTCTTCCAGCACGTGTCGAATCATGCCGCGCGCCAGTTCTTCATCCGCGAAGAATGCCGCGCCCAGATGATCGCGGCGCATGAGGCCGGTTTCGTCTTCGCTGTGGGTGCGGATCACGATTCCGATGCCGGGATTCAGGGCGCGCGCGGTCTCGGTCATGGCGCGCACGTCCATCTGGGTATGCGAGGCGATGACCAGCATGGCGGCGCGGGCGATGTGCGCCTGAATCAGCACCGCTGGTTCCGCCGCGTCGCCGCAGACCGCCGCCAGGCCGCGCTTGCGCAGGTCTTCGACGCGCTCGCGATTCTGTTCGACCACCACATAAGGAATATCCTCCGCTTCCAGCGCGCGGGCGATGCGGGTGCCGATGCGCCCAAAACCGACCAGCACCACCTGCCCCTCCAGATATTTGCGCGCCGTGCTCATCGGCAATTGCGCGAACGGGTCTTCCCGCCGCGCCAGTCGCCGCGCCAGACTCGAACGTTTCAGCAGCCAGCGCTGCAGGGGTGCGATGGCGGCGAAAACGAAGGGGTTCAAGGCAATGGAAATCAGGGCGCCCGCCAGAATCAGGCTCATGCCGTCGGACGGCAACAGCTTCAGGCTCGTCCCCAGACCCGCGAGGATGAAGGAGAATTCGCCAATCTGCGCCAGACTGGCGGCCACCACCAGCGCGGTATTGAGCGGATAGCGAAAGGCCAGCACCAGCGCCATCGCCGCGAACGCCTTGCCGAGAATGATGACGGCGACCACACCTATGAGTTGCCAGGGCGCGGAAAAGAGAATGCCCGGGTTGAAGAGCATCCCCACGGAGACGAAAAAGAGCACGGAAAACGCGTCGCGCAGCGGCAGGGATTCTTGCGCGGCGCGGTGGCTGTAAGGAGATTCGCGCATCACCATGCCCGCGAAAAAAGCGCCCAGCGCGAAGGAGACGTGGAACATCGCCGCCGCGCCATAGGCAATGCCAATGGCGGCGGCGATGATGGCGAGGGTGAACAGTTCGCGCGATCCCGTGCGCGCCACGTGCCGCAACAGCCAGGGCACGGCGCGTCTTCCGGCCACCATCATCAGGGCGATGAAGGCGACGACTTCAAAGAGGACGCGCATCAGCGTCATGACGAGCGAGCCTTCCGCCGCCGCGCCCGCATGCGCCGCGCCGCCCAGCACATCCGCCAGCGGCGGCAAAAGCACCAGCACCAGCACGGTCGCCAAATCTTCCATGACCAGCCAACCCACGGCGATATGGCCATTCATGGTTTTCAGCGCGTCCCGCGCCTCCAGCGCCTTCAACAGCACCACGGTGCTGGCGCAGGACAGCGACAACCCCAATACCAGCGCCTCGCCCCATGACCAGTCCCAAAACCTGGCCAACGCCGCGCCCAGCGCCGTCGCCAGACCCATCTGCGTCAGCGCGCCGGGAATGGCGATGCGGCGCACGCGCAACAAATCGCCCGGCGAGAAATGCAGACCCACGCCAAACATCAGCAACATCACGCCGATTTCCGCCAGTTGCGCGGCCATTTCCACATCCGCCACGAATCCTGGCGTTCTCGGCCCGATGATTACTCCCGCCACGAGATAGCCGACAATGGCGGAAAAGCGCAGGCGCGTCGCCAAGAAGCCCAGCGCCAGCGCAATGCCAAAGCCGACCGCAATCGTGGTGATGAGCGAAAAATTATGTCCCATGCGCAAAATCCGCGTTGACAGGTTGCGGCGCCAGGCGCTGCCGACGGCAGCGGCAAAACCCGGACGAGGGAAAAAATGATGGGGACGGAGGCATGGCGGTTTTCGCGAACAGACCGTAGGGTTTTACCTGAACGCGCGGGTTTACGCAATTGGGGAGACAAGGGCGGCAGGAATGCGGCAGAATAGCGCCTTCCGACAACACGACAGGAAGCCCTCAAGCATGAGCATGAACGCTTTTCATGCCCGGCAGCGCAAGCCGGACGCGCCCGCCGCCCGCCGCGCCGCATTCGACCAGCGCCTTGCGCCCTGCCCCGCGCTTTCCGACGCGCTCCGGACGCGGGCGGACGTGCTGCTGGCGGCGCAATTCGATTGTTCGCGCGCGCGGGCAAAGTGGCTGATCCAGTCCGGCAAGGCGTGTTGCGCCGACATCGTCATCCGCAAGCCGACGCAGGAATTGCCCCGGAACAGCCGCCTGACCCTTGCGGAAAATGCCCGCGGCGCCTTCGTTTCCCGCGGCGGCGACAAGCTCGCGGGCGCGCTGGCGCATACCCGGATGTCGGTGGCGGGTTGTTATTGTCTGGATGTGGGGCAATCCACCGGCGGCTTCACCGATTGTCTCCTGACGGCGGGCGCGGCGCGGGTGACGGGCGTGGATGTGGGGCAGCGGCAACTCGCGCCCCGGCTGCTGTCCGACCCGCGCGTACGCGCCTTCACGGGAATAAACTGCCGGACGCTCACCGCAGCCGACCTGGGGGAGGCTTTTCCGCCCCGCGGTTTTGATCGCGTCACGGTCGATGTCAGTTTCATTTCCCTCACCCTCATCCTGCCCTCCTTGTCGCCGCTTTTGGCGGCGGACGGGCAGATGCTGCTGCTGGTCAAGCCCCAGTTCGAGGTCGGCCCCGGCGGAGTCGGCAAGGGCGGCATCGTGCGCGACGCCAGACTGTACGCGGAAGTTGAGGCCAAATTGCGCCGCTGCTGCGCCGTGCTCGCGCTCAACGTGCGCCAATGGTTCGCCAGTTCCCTGACGGGCAGTGACGGCAATCACGAATTTTTCCTCTGGACGAGCAAGGCATGAAGCCCAATTTTTCCATCGAGTTTTTCCCTCCGCAGACGCTGGAAGGCGTGAAGAAACTGAAAGTGGAACGCGCCCGCCTCGCCAGGCTCAAACCGGAATTTTTCTCCGTGACCTACGGCGCGGGCGGCTCGACCCGCGAGCGCACTTTCAGCGTGGCGCGGGAAATCGCCGCCGAGGGACATCTGGCGGTGCCGCACCTTTCCTGCGTCGGCGCTTCCCGCGCCGACATCCGCGCCATGCTGGCCGAATTCAAGGCCGCGCGCATCCAGCGTCTCGTCGCCCTGCGCGGCGACCTCTCCTCCGGCATGGCGGACAGGGGCGAATTGCGCTACGCCAATGAGCTGGTCGAATTCATCCGCGCCGAAACCGGCGACTGGTTTCACATCGACGTTGCCGCCTATCCGGAATGGCATCCGCAGGCCAAAAGCCCCAGCGACGACCTGCAAAACTTCGTCCGCAAGGTCAGGGCGGGCGCCAACGGCGCCATCACCCAGTATTTTTACAACGCCGACGCCTATTTTCGCTTCGTGGAGGAAGTCCGAAAGCTGGGCGTGGAAGTTCCCATCGTCCCCGGCGTCATGCCCATCAACAACTTTTCCCGTCTGGCGCGTTTCTCCGACGCCTGCGGCGCGGAAATTCCCCGCTGGCTGCGCAAGAAGATCGAGAGCTGCGGCGACGACAGCGCCTCCATTCAGGCATACGGCGTCGAAGTCGTCAGCGATCTTTGCCGCCGTCTCCTGCAAAACGGCGCGCCCGGCCTGCACTTTTACAGCATGAATCTATCCGCCCTGATCGCGCGAATACTGGAACAGATCGACCTTGCGCGCGGCGCGTGAGCGGCGGCGGCAGGCGGTTCATTCGTATTTCGCCGCAATCGGCATCTGCCGTCCGCTGCCGAAGGCGAGCGGGCGCAGGCGCAGGATCGGCGGCGCCTGGCGGCGCTTGTACTCGTTTTTCCAGATCATGCGGCGGACGCGGGCGATCAGCGCCGCGCCTTCCGCATTGGCGGCGAGGCGGGCATAGTCGGCGCGCACCTGTTCGCGCTCTTCCGCGGAAAGGCGCTCGCCTTCGATCAACATCTTGAGGATGGCGTCGAGCGTCGGGTAGGGCGGCAGGCTGTCGGTGTCCTTCTGATTGGGCGCAAGCTCGGCGGAAGGCGGTTTTTCCAGGATGGCGGCGGGGATGATGTCGCGCCCGGCAACGGCGTTGATGTGGCGGGAAAGCGCGAAGACTTCCGTCTTGTAGAGATCGCCGATCAATCCCAGGCCGCCGTTGGTGTCGCCGTACAGCGTGCAATAGCCGACGGAAATTTCGCTCTTGTTGCCGGTGGTGAGGAGCAGCGCGCCGAAGTGGTTGGAATATTCCATCAGCACCGCGCCGCGCGCGCGAGCTTGCAGGTTTTCCAGCGCCAGTCCCCGCAAGGGCAGGCCGAAGGCGTCGGCGAATCCTTGTTCATAAGCGGCGACCAGGTCGCGTATGGGATGCGTGAAAAGACGCACACCCAGGTTGGCGCAGAGGGCGACGGAATCCTCGACGCTGCCCGCGCTGGAAAAGCGCGAGGGCAGGGTGACGGCGGCGACGTTTTCCTGCCCCAGCGCCTCGGCGGCCAGCGCCAACGTCAAGGCGCTGTCGATGCCGCCGGAAGCGCCGACGACGGCGCGCGTAAAGCCGCAGCGGCGAG
The DNA here is from genome assembly GCA_031278735.1 of Zoogloeaceae bacterium. Taxonomy (GTDB): domain Bacteria; phylum Pseudomonadota; class Gammaproteobacteria; order Burkholderiales; family Rhodocyclaceae; genus Azovibrio. The sequence goes on along the minus strand of JAITJU010000183.1, from coordinate 11,096 downwards.
CGTAGTCGGCAAGCCCCAGCACAATCTGACGATGATAAAAATCCATTGCCGACAGCCCGGCGGCGGGCACATCCGCCAGCGCCCGACCGTCGGCGTCGAAAAACGCGCCGTCGGCAAAGGCGAGGGTAACGACCGCTTCGGAAAAACGCGCCGCCTCGAAAACCACGCCCGCCCGCGGCGTAACCGCGAAGGAAGCGCCGTCAAAGACCAGCTGATCGTGTCCGCCCACCTGATTGACATAGAGCATGGGCAGTTCGTGGCGGCGGCTGGCGGCGGTCAGCAGCGCGTGACGTTGCCCGCGCTTGCCGATGTCGGAAGGGCTGGCGTTCAGGATGACGACAAGATCGGGCGCGGCCTCGCGCATGCGTGTAAAGGGATTGACCGGATAATCGCCGCCCGCGTCATTCCAGGCGTCCTCGCAGATCAGGAAGCCGATTCTGATGTCTTTCGCCGTCGCCGTCCGCAGCGTCAGAACCGGCGCGGCTTCCGGCCCCGGCTCGAAATAGCGCCGCTCGTCGAAGACGTTGTAGGTCGGCAGCAATTGCTTGGCGTAGCGCAGAACCACCGCGCCGTCGGCGACGACCAAGATGCCGTTTTCCAGCGCCTTGCCCGGCCCCGTGCGCGCAAGCGGCACACCAAACGCCCAGTAAAGATCGGGCGTGGCGCGGCTGGCTTCCAGCAGGTCGGCGAGCGCGGCCTCGACGCGGGCAAGGAAATCCGCTTCGGTGAGCAGGTCGCCGGGCGGATAGCCGGTGAGCGCCAGTTCCGGGAACGCCACCAGCGCCGCGCCGTCCGCGGCGGCTTCGCGGGCGGCGCTCGTCATCATGGCGAGATTGCCGGAGAGGTCGCCAATGGTGAAATTCAACTGGGCGAGGGTGATTCTGAGCATATTCATGACGCTTCCTGTTTGTTGGAAACACCGGCTTCCCGGCTTTTCTTCAGATGTAAATCGCCCCACGTTCGAGCACTCTGCAATAGCGAGAAATCGCCCATGTCCGCGATGGCTTCAAGTACCCATCGCACTTCATCCGAATGGTTCTGTTTGTGATAGGCCTCGAAAATCTTCCGCGCTTCTTCCAGATTTTCCCGCTCGCAATAGCGAACGACCAAAATGCCGGACGCCACGGCGCGTCGCGCGGCGGCAGTCGCCGCCAGGACGGGCGATTTCAGGAAAGGCATGGGATGTCCTTTTGTCGTGCATATACGTTCAATGTACGCAACATTCGGCATGTCTACCCCAATGGAATCATCAGCGCGGCGCGGCGTTTCGTGGTCGCGCGATATTTCATGAATTCCTGGCTGGCGTCGCGCATGGTTTCCGTCTTCTCGATGCTGGAGGCAAAGCGGATTTTTCCGGCGACGCCCTTCAATTTGAAAAACCAGTACAGGCTCATCATGGGATTGACGAACTGGTCGCTGCTTCGGGAGCGCCATGTCGCGTGGTAATCGCCAAACTGGCCGCGCATCGCGCTGGCGATGGAATTGACGACGATGCTCGGATGAAAGGAAATGCTCTGGTTCAGGTAATCCGCCAGTTCAAGGTAAGCCGCGCCTTCCGGCATGTCGTCGGTCAATGAGAACGCGCCGAGATAATATCCCTCGCGGGTGAGCGCCGCCATGTTTTCCAGACAGGAATGGTGATTGAGATTGTGTTCCACCCCGAAGCCGATGGCGGCCAAAAAACTGTTTTCCACCGGCAGGCCGGAGGCCGCGACGATGGAGCAGGCGTCCTCGACGATGCTGCCCACCTCGGACTCGTCGCCGGACATGAGGCTGTCCGTGCCGCCATCCACCAGGATCAGGGTATCGATTGCGTGCCGTTCGATGACTTCGGCGTAAGCCCGGCGCAAGAGGACGACGCCCATTTCGTTGGAAAAAGCGTACATCGCCGGCGTTTCCGAACGAAGGCGCAACCATTCCAGAATGCGTTTCTCCGGGAAATAATCGACCTCGCAAGGCGTCTCCAGCACCCGGTACGCGCCGGGACAGATTCTTTCGCTGTCTGTCGCCCAGAGATCCGTGAAGGACAGATTGGCAAGTGTGACCGCCTTGCCGAGGCCGCGCAGCCACAGATACAGCGGAATGCCGCTGGCAATGTCGAAACCGCCGCCCGCGCCCGCGATCAGCGCGTTTCGGGATGCGGCGACCGCTTTTGCGAAAGGGATTTCCATGATGGCTTTCCGTCCGATGATTTTGGCGTTCTACGCCGCCGGATGCTGGAACACCTGCCGCAAGTAGCCCAGGAAGGTTTCGTCGTCGCACAGCGTCTTTCCCGGTGAATCCGAAAGTTTGGCGACGGGCTGGCCGTTGCAGGCGACGAGTTTCATCACGATATTGAGCGCCTTCTTCGGCGTGTCGTTGGTGAGGTTGGTGCCGATGCCGAAGGCCGTGCGGATGCGGCCCTTGAAGTGGCGATAGAGGGCGATGGCCTTGGGAACGTCGAGACCGTCCGAGAAAATGAGTTGTTTGGTGCGCGGGTCGATGCGCAACTTCCGGTAATGGGCGAGGGCCTTTTCGCCCCATTCCACAGGGTCGCCCGAGTCGTGGCGCAGGCCGTCGAAAAGTTTGGCGAAATAAAGATCGAAATCGCGCAAGAAGGCATCCATGCCGACAACATCGGTGAGCGCGATGCCCAGGTCGCCCCGGTATTCCTGCACCCAGCCTTCCAGCGCCGCCTTCTGGAAATCCCGCAGCCGCACGCCCACGGCCTGATAGGCTTGCAGGTATTCATGCGCCATGGTGCCGATGGGAGTGACGCCGAGCTTTCTGGCGAGATGGACGTTGGAGGTGCCGCTGAAGTTGCCCGGCAGTTTTTCGATGAGTGTACGGAGCGCCTCCTCGTGCCATGGGCCGGAATAGCGGCGGCGCACGCCAAAATCGCTCAGGACGAAGCCGGTAAAGGGTTTCGGGCCGTGCAGGTCTCCGGCTTCGGTGATGAGGGCGATCTTTGCATCCAGACGGCGGCGCGCTTCGGCCAGCGCCGCCTCCGTGTCGCCGAGGCGGCGAAAATAGAGTTCGTTGACGATATAGAGCACGAAAATCTCGAAGCCCATGACGTGAACGATAGGCCCCGTCGCCGTGATCTTCAGTGTTTCGCCCGCCGCCTCGACGCGGATGAAACGGCGCTGGAAACGGAAAACAGAAAGGAAATCGACGAAATCGCTTTTGATGAAACGCAGGGATCGCAGGTAATCGAGTTCCTCGGGGCGGAAACTCAGGGTGCAAAGCCAGTCGAGTTCCGTTTCGACTTCTTCCTTCAATTCGGCAAGCGCAAAGACGGGCGTGCTGCGGCAGACGAAAGCGTATTCCGCTTCGATGCCGGGGTGGCTGTGCAGCAACGCCTGCCACATGGTGAATTTATAAAGATCGGTTTCGAGCAGGCTTTGTACGACGGGGGCGGTGTTCATTGCAAACTCCTTTCAGGGGAGAATCAGGGTGCGCGTCACGGCAGGTCACACGCCCGTTGACCGCCGCGCCAACGCGAATCGGCGTATGCGGCGGTATGCGACGGTATGCGATAAGGATACAAGTTTATTATGGCGCGCCGCCATCTCCTGACGGCGGGAGAATTGCCGCCATGAACACAGGAAAATACACGAAACAAGAGGCTGAATGTAGAAAAATATTCGGGCGCGCGATGGCGGCATTCCTGCGATTTCCCCGGCGCGAAGCCGCGCTTTGCTTTTCGGGTGTCGAGCATATAGTATGTGTGGCGTTCCACTTTCAGGAGCCTCATCATGCGCTGCAAACCTTTCTTTTTTGTTCTCCTTGTTACGCTTGCGGCGCTCCCGGTCTGGGCGGAATCTTCTGGCGCGCCGGTGAGCCGCGTGACGCTCTATCCCGGCGGCGCCCTGATTGAGCGCGCGGCGGCGGTGCGCGCGGGCATGAGCGCGCTGGAAATTTCCGGCCTGCCCGCCAATTTCGACGCGGACAGCGTACAGGTCGAGGCGGACAGCGGCATCGAGATTGGCGAAATCGTCTGGCGCGACCAGGATCGCACCGCGCCCCTGAATGCCGAGGAAGCAAGGCTGGAAGCGGAAGTTCGCAAACTTTCCGACCGCGTCGACGCCCTGAATCTGGAACGCCAGGCTGCCGAGCGGGAATTGAAATACCTGGACGCGCTGGTTGTGCCCGGCGAGGGGTTTCAGGGCGCGAATCCGGCAAAAACGCTGGAGACCATCCGCCAGGGCAGCTTGCAGGCGCAACGGCGCATTCTTGCCATAGACGCGCAAAAGCGCGATATCGAACGCGATCTGGAAGCCAGGGGCAACGATCTGGAACGGATCCGCCCAAATGTTGCGCAAGTGCGTACCCTCTCGCTGCGTCTTTCGGCGAAAAACGATGGGCAGGCGCGCATCCGCTACCTGTTCCGGGACGCGGGCTGGCGTCCGGCCTATCGCGCCCATCTGGATTCGGAAAGCGGGCAGGTGACGCTGGAGCGCATCGCCCAGATTGCGCAAAGGAGCGGCGAGGATTGGGGCCGCGTCCGTCTGCGCCTGTCTACTGGCCTGCCCCAGCACAGCGCCAGCGGCCCGCGACCGAATTCCTGGAGTGTAATCTTGCGTCCAGAAATGCAAGGGGACGCCAACTTCATGCAAGCAGCCGCGCGCGCCATGCCCGCCATGCCCGAGGCCATGCCCATGCGGCGCTACGACGCAGAAGAAGCGAAGCAAGACGCGGAGGAAGTGCCGCTCTTCGAGGTTGATGTCGCGCAGGGCGAATACGCGACGGAATACCAGATTTCCGGCCTCGTCACCCTGCCGGCGGACGGGCGCAAGGTCGCGGTGTCGCTGGGGCGCTTGCAGATTCCGGTCCGGCTGGAAGCGCAGGTGTCGCCGCGCCAGGAAAAATCCGCCTATCTGGCGGCGCGCGGCGAATTGCCGGAAGGCGTCTGGCCAACCGGGGAAGTGCAGCTTTACCGCGATGGCGCCTATGTTGGCGTCACGCCCTGGAACGCCAATCCCGACGCCGAACTGGAACTGCCGTTCGGACGCGACGAGCGGATCGGCGTCAGCCACAAATCGATCGCCGCGATGAGCGGCAGCGGCGGCTTCATCGGTCAGAAATCCGAGCGCCACATCGCCGACGTGTTTACCGTCACCAATCTGCACAAGCGCCCGGTGGACGTTCTGGTGCTGGAGGCCACGCCCGTGGCGCGCAACGGGGAAATCGACGTGACGCGGCAATTCACGCCGGAACCCGACGAAAAGGACTGGAATGACCGCCCCGGCGTCATCGCCTGGAAAGCCCGTCTGGAAGCGGGCGGCAAGCAGGATTTTTCCGTCGACTACCGCATCCGCTGGCCGAAGGAGCGACAGATCATCGGCCTGCCGTAACAGGCAAAGACCCGGAGATGCCCGCGACGTTTGAAAATTATCGTCGCGGCGGGGAGTTCCTGTATCATTCTCGTTCCATGACGCCTTCCAATGATGCCGCGCCCGCCCCGCCCCGCCTGGTTGTCGGCCTGGGCAATCCCGGCCCCGAATATGCCGCCGCGCGCCACAACGCCGGTTTCTGGCTGCTGGAGGCGCTGGCGCACAAATTGAATGTCGCCTTGCAGCCGCAGGGCAAGTTTTTCGGCAATGCCGGTCGCGCGGGCGAATGCTGGTTTTTGCAGCCCGCCACCTTCATGAACCGATCCGGTCAGGCGGTTGGCGCGTTGGCGCGTTTTTACCGGATTGCGCCGGAAACGGTGCTGGTGCTGCACGACGACCTGGATCTGCCGCCCGGCGGCGTTCGACTCAAGCAGGGCGGCGGCAACGGCGGACACAACGGCCTGAAGGACATTCAGGCCGCGCTGTCTGCGCCGGATTTCTGGCGGCTGCGGCTGGGCGTCGGCCATCCGCGCGCGCTGGGTCTGCGCCAGGATGTCGTCGATTTTGTCCTTTCCCGCCCGCGCGCCGAAGAGCAAAGCGCCATCGACATTGCCCTCGAACGCTGTCTGGACGCCTGGGAGACGATCGCCGCGGGCGACTATGAAAAAGCGCGGCATCTGCTGCACGTCCGTTCGCCCGATAAATCCTGACGCTTTTCAACCCTTCGGAGAATTCCCTTCATGAGTCTCAAGTGCGGTATCGTCGGTCTGCCCAATGTTGGCAAGTCCACACTGTTCAACGCCCTCACCAAGGCGGGCATCGAGGCTTCCAACTATCCTTTTTGCACCATAGACCCCAACGTCGGCATCGTCGAAGTTCCCGACCCAAGGCTCGATGCGCTTGCCGCCCTCGTCAAGCCGCAGAAAATCCAGCCCGCCATCGTCGAGTTTGTTGACATCGCCGGACTGGTGGCGGGCGCTTCCAAAGGCGAAGGATTGGGCAACCAGTTTCTTGCCAACATCCGCGAGACCGACGCCATTGTCAACGTCGTGCGCTGCTTTGACGATCCGAACATCACGCATGTCGCCGGCAAGATCGATCCGCTTGCCGACATCGAAACCATCCTCATCGAACTGGCGCTCGCCGACCTTGCCGTCGTGGAAAAAACCCTGAACCGCGAAAGCCGGAAAGCGCAATCCGGCGACAAGGCGGCGCAAAAACTCATTGCCGCGCTGAAAAAACTGGAGCCATGCCTGGACGCGGGCAAGCCCGCCCGCGCCGCCGGGCTTGACGATGAAGAAACCGAGATCATCCGCCCGCTCTGTCTTTTGACCGGCAAGCCCGCCATGTATGTGGGCAATGTGCTGGAAAACGGATTTCACGCCAACCCGTATTTGCAGCGCCTGGAAGTGCGCGCGGTCGCAGAGGGTGTACCGGCGGTCGCCATCTGCGCCAAAATCGAGGAAGAGCTTGCCGATCTGGAAGACGAAGACAAGACCGCTTTCCTCGCCGACCTGGGATTTGCCGAACCCGGCCTGAACCGCTTGATTCGCGCCGCTTACGACCTGCTGGGACTACAGACCTATTTCACCGCCGGAATAAAGGAAGTCCGCGCTTGGACCATCCGCAAGGGCGACACCGCTCCCCGGGCGGCGGGCGTTATCCACACCGACTTTGAACGCGGATTCATCCGCGCGCAAACCATTGCCTTCGAGGATTTCATCCGCCACAAGGGCGAACACGGCGCCAGGGAAGCCGGGAAAATGCGCACCGAAGGAAAGGATTATGTGGTGAAGGATGGCGATGTAATGAACTTTTTGTTCAACGTCTGAATTCTGTATCTGAACATTTCGCGCCGCGCCTTCAAAGCAGGCGCCTGATTCCTGGCGCCGGATACTGATGTATCATCCCATCTTTCCAAAGGAGGCGACATGCGGCGGACTGGGCGGCTGCGGCAGTATTTCGGCGTCTATGCGCCAAGCGTTGAGGTTCGTCCGCACGCTGTCAGGCGCGCATACGCGGCGGCGGGCGCGGCGGGGATGTTGCTGCTGATGTCGCTGGTTTATTTTTGGGCGCAGGCGACGCGCTCGCCGCAGGAGCGGGATATGGAAACCCTGCAAGCACGGCTGACGGAACTGGAAGCGCGCGTGTTGCAGGATGATGGCGCGCTGACCAGTCTGGAAGTGACGCGCGGCAGCAATCGGCAACTGGCCGACGAATTGCGGGTGCAGTCTGACGATCAGGCGGTGCTGCGGGATGATCTGGCCTATTTTCTGAATCTGGTGCCAGTGGGGACACGCGAAGGCGAAGTGCGGCTGGAGCGTTTCGTCTTGCGTCCGGATCCGCTTTCGACGCACACGAACCCGGCAACGGCGCGGCATTATCGCTACAGTGTGTTGGCGGGCTATCACGCGGGGCGTCAAACGCTGGAATTCACCGGCGCCTTGCAGTTTGTCCTTTCCGTGACCCGGCAGGGCAAACCGCTTGAGCTTTACTGGCCGGAGGATAAAACAGCGCCGCAGTCGGAGACGCATCATGTCAAAATCCGTCACTGGGTGCGCAAGGAAGGCGTGTTGTCCGTGGCGGAAGGCGATATCCTGAACAAGGCGGAATTGCGTCTGGTGCAAGGCAACACGATACGGGCAACCGCGACCGTCACGTTCTAACAAAGGAGGTTTATCGGAATGTTCAGCAAAAAAACGACAGTAGGCGCGGCCGCTCAGATCGATAGCCTGATTGGCAAGGGCACGAAAATCGAAGGCAACGTATTTTTTTCCGGCGGGCTGCGCGTCGACGGCGAAATCTGCGGCAAGGTGGTTGCCGAAACTTCGCCGTCGACGCTGGTATTGAGCGAGCACGGCGTCGTCAACGGCCATGTGGAAGCGACCTATCTGCTCATCAATGGCGGCATCAACGGCCCGGTGCGAGCGACGGAATTCCTCGAATTGCAGCCCAAGGCGCGGATAGCGGGCGATGTGGAGTACGGCATGATCGAAATCCAGCAAGGCGCGGTCATCGAGGGGCATCTTCTTCGCCTGGTCTCCGAACCGGCCAACAAGCGGGAGGAGCCGAAAAAACCGGACGAAACGTGCCCGCCCGCGACATGAGCCGTTCGCCCCCGCAAGACCATTCGGCCATCACACCGTGTCGCCAGGCCCGGATTGACCTTTGCCTTGCCGCGCTTTCATAATTCAGACTCTTTTTAACAGGAGACCCCCATGAACAAGAATATGGATTTCCCCCTCATGCTTACCGATAGCGCCGTCGGCAAGGTGCGCGAACTGATTGCGGAAGAAGGCAACCCCGAATTGAAGCTGCGCGTGTTCGTTACCGGCGGCGGCTGTTCCGGCTTCCAGTATGGCTTTGCTTTCGAGGAAAACATCAACGAGGATGACGCGCGGCTTGAAAAGGACGGCGTGACCTTGCTGATCGACCCCATGAGCTATCAATATCTGGCGGGCGCGGAAATTGATTACAGCGAGGGACTGCAAGGCGCGCAGTTCGTAATCCGCAATCCAAACGCCACTTCCACGTGCGGTTGCGGTTCTTCCTTTGCGGTGTGAGCGCCCGCGCGGCGAAAAAGGGATGACGCCGCCGCGCTAAAGCTGGAAGCAGCGCGGGGATGACGGGTTATTCGAAGCGGGTGACAGGCGTGTCGCGCAGGAGTTGCAGCAAGGCAAGCTGCGCGCGCGCCTGATTGCTGAACGTCGCCAGTTGTTCAGCGTTCAGGGGCGGGGCGTCGGGGATGTCGAAGCGCATCGGATTCACCTGGACGCCATTGACGCGAAACTCGTAGTGCAGATGCGGGCCGGTAGACCAGCCGGTATTGCCGACATAGGCGATGGTGTCGCCCTGGCTGACCCGATCGCCCTTTTTCAGCCCCGGGGCGAAACGGCTCAAATGGGCATAGGCGGTCTGGTAATTGCCCGCGTGGGCGAGCAGCACGAAATTGCCGTAGCCGCCGCGCGGGCCGACAAACTGCACGACGCCATTGCTGGTGGCGCGCACCGGCGTACCGATGGGCGCGCCGTAATCCACGCCTCTATGCGCTCGCCAAGTTTTGAAAATGGGGTGCAGACGCTGGGAAAACCCGGATGTGATGCGGGAAAAAGCCAGCGGCGAACGCAGGAAGGCTTTTTTCAGGCTTTTGCCTTCCGCGCTGTAATAGCCGCCCTTGCCGTCTTCCTCATGATAAAACGCCTGATGCGTCCGACCGTCATTGACGAATTCGGCGGCAAGAACGCGGCCTGCGCGCGGCGCAGCCTGCCCCGGATAATAGAGAACGTCATAGACCAGCGTGAAGCGGTCGCCGCGCCGCAGATCGCGGTGAAAGTCGATGTCGCCGGAGAAAATTTCCGACATCTGCACGGCGATGCCGTCCGGAATACCGGCGCTGTCGGTCGCGCCGAACAGCGAATAACGAATTTCCCCGGACTTCATCAGCCGTTGGGTTTCTATGCGCAGTGGCTGTTCGTGAGCGTCGAATTGTCCCTGCGGCAGCCGTTCGACAAAGGTGGCGGTGTTGCCGCCGTTCATGGGAAAGTAGAGATTGAGCAACTGGCCATCCGCCGTGGTGCGCGCGGATACCACGCGCCCCGGCACGAGCTGGCGGTGCAGGGCTTGCGTTTTCGGCGCGGAAAGCAGATAACGGCGGGCATCCTCGTCCTCGACGTTCAACCGCGCCAGCAAGGCGCCGAAAGTGTCGCCCTGGCTGATGCGCGCTTCACGCAGGTAGCGGTCGTCGCCCTGATCGATCGGCGCGCTGTTTGCGATGTCGAGCGCCTCCACGACATCCGAAACTGCTTCTGGCGGCAGTGCGGGTTCGGGCGTCACCGCGATGGCCGTGACCACGCCAAGAAACGACGCGCCGCCCATGAGCGCCAGCTGCCGATGCCAGCGCGAAAGGTGGTTGCGTATCCAAGGGTGGTTTAGAATGCTGCGCTTCATGGGTTTTTACAAACATTTTTGCCGACAACGGAAAGTTGCATAAATTTTACGCTCGAACCGAGGATAAACAAACATGCCGGAACTGGAAATATGCCTGCGCCAGATCAAACGCGGCTGCGAGGAAGTGTTGCTGGAAAGCGAATTGCGGGAGAAACTGCAATCGGGGCGCCCTCTGCGGGTCAAGGCCGGGTTCGATCCTACCGCGCCCGACCTGCATCTGGGGCATACCGTGCTCATCAACAAACTCCGGCATTTTCAGACGCTGGGGCATCGGGTTTTGTTTCTGATCGGCGACTTTACCGGCATGATTGGCGATCCCAGCGGCAAGAACGCCACTCGACCGCCGCTTACGCGCGAGGCGGTGCTGGAGAACGCCAGAACCTATCAGGAGCAGGTGTTCAAGATTCTCGACCCGGACAAAACCGAGGTGTGCTTCAATTCCGCCTGGTTCGACACCCTGGGCGCGTCCGGCATGATTCGTCTGGCGGCGCGGCATACCGTGGCGCGCATGCTCGAACGCGACGATTTTGCCAAGCGTTATGGCGGCGGCCAACCGATTGCCATCCACGAATTCCTTTATCCGCTCTGCCAGGGCTATGATTCCGTGGCGCTGAAAGCTGACGTGGAATTGGGCGGCACCGATCAGAAATTCAACTTGCTGGTGGGACGCGAATTGCAGAAACATTACGGTCAGCCGCCGCAGTGTGTGCTGACGGTTCCCCTGCTGGAAGGAGTGGACGGCGAAAAAAAGATGTCCAAGTCACTGGGGAACTACATCGGCATCCATGAGCCGCCGCGGGAGATTTTTGGCAAGCTGATGTCCATTTCCGATAC
>JAITJU010000166.1 GCA_031278735.1 Zoogloeaceae bacterium | reverse complement strand
ATGCCGTTGTTCTTCCGCATTCATATTTGTTTGTCCGAAAGAAAAATATTTGTGCGCAAAATAGGTCAACGCAACACATGCGGGCGTCGTGATTCCCTGTCCAAGGATTGGATGAATATCCATGTTTTCGACAAGGATAAAAATCAGGACAAGGCCAAAGACAAGAGTAATAACATACGAAATGTTGAATCTCAGAAACTCCCGCACAATATTGTTTTTCGACCTGAAAACAACATACCTGTGGAAAATAAATGCATTCAATACGGCTATGAAATGGTTTGCGACCGCAATTCCAAGATAATTGCTCCGCGTACCGAAACAACCATATAAAACAACAAACATGAAATAACCAAAAATCGTATTCCAGGCTCCAATGGCAAGGAAGCGCACCCCCTGTTTTTTTTCCCATATGCCGACACACAGGTTCATGTCTGCTGCCCCTCTTGATCTTGCTGGTCAAAGTTAACCCGCTCCACTTCGATAACCAATGGGCGTTTCAGAACCTGGGTGTGGATCGAGCCGATATATTCCCCCAGGATTCCGATGAAGAAAAGCTGCACCGAGGAGAAGAAAAACAGGCTGATGATGAGCGGCGCCACGCCGACCGAAAATCGGTCCCACCACAGGAGCTTGGCGATAAAATAGCCGACCGCGACCATGAGGCTGAGGAAAGCCAGCATGAACCCGGCCATCGCGGCCAGACGCAAGGGAACCTTGGAGTGGGTGGTAATGCCCAGCATTGCCAGGTCGTACAGGGTATAGAAATTATTCTTGCTGATGCCGCGTTTGCGTCTGGGTTGTTCAAAGGGAATTTCGGCATACTCAAAACCAATTTCTGAAATCATGCCTCTGAAGTAAGGATAAGGGTCGTCCATCCTGCGCATGATTTCAATGACGGCGCGGTCATAAAGACCAAATCCGGTATAGTTCTCGACAAGCCGGATTTCGGATATCCTGCCGATGATCCTGTAAAAAAGCCGACGCGTCAGAAAGAACAGCAAGGACTCCCGGCTTTTGGGTTTTACGCCAATGACGATACGAAATCCGGCTTCCCATTTCTGTAAAAAATCCGAAATGAGTTCGGGCGGATCCTGCAAGTCGGAAGACATGGCAACCACCGCGTCGCCCCTTGCCTGCAACACGGCGTGCACGGGCGAGCGGATGTGACCGAAATTCCGGCTGTTGACGATCAGCCTGATGTGGGGATCTCCGGAAGCCAGCGCCTTGATCTTTTCCACGGTTGCGTCGGTTGAGGCATTGTCGATGAAGATATGTTCGTACCGATATTGCGGCAAGCGCGTAAAAACGGCGCGAATCCGCTCGGTGAGCGGCTCAATGTTTTCTTCCTCGTTATAGCAGGGCGTAACAATGCTGATGAGTTTCATGAAGCGTCCGCGCTCCTATATTCCACGACCATAAATCAGGGCCTTCAGTTCCGGGTTTTCCGCGTAGGGGCTGTCGATGTCGTCGATCAGGATGGGCTGGTCGGCAGCGACGTCACGCAATAATACCTCGCCGCGCATCAGTTCGCGGCAGGATATTTGTCCTTTCAGAAGCGGAATTGCCAGATAGACATCGGCCTCTGTCAGCGCGTGCCCCGCAAGAAGATTTTTTTTGGCGTATACGCCGCGCACCAGGCTGTCGAGGTACTGGATTTCCCGTTTCGGCGGAATGCGTTTTTGTGTGCCGGGCGCGCCGCACATGGCGACGGCTTTCCGGTGCGCCTTGAACCATTCGTCAATCTGATGCGGCAGGGAGCAGTACTTGGAGACCTCGATGCCGTCGGCCTCGATGTCGATATGGCGCTCGAAGGTGCGCGCGCCCTTGGCGTAGGCGATGGTGACGGAGGTATGCCAGTCATGGTATTCGTGAGTGGAAAAACCAATGACATTATTGGGGTAGCGTACTTTCAGGAAATCAATCTGGTTGAGTTCCAGCTCGTGGTCTTCCGATGGATAGAGAGAAACGCAATGATTGATCGCCAAGGGGATGTTGCGGTTGGCGAAGAACTTGACCAGATCGTCGATGTTCTTGAGCGAGGAACCGCCGGTTGAAACGATGACCGGCCGACGCGCGGCGGCAATTTTTTCGATCAGCACCCAGTCGTTGATGTCGGAACTGGCGATCTTGATGATTCCGATGTCCTGTTCCACGCATTGCTCGACCGATTTTTCATCGAAGGGCGTCGCCATGGGAATACAGCCGCTTTTGCGGATGGCGTCCACCAATACTCCGTAATCCTTGCGCGACAGGCGGGTGTCCATCGTCTTCTTGATGTAGCGGACATCCTGGTTATTCCGATGGTCTTTGTGGATGAAGGCGTCAACATCCCGGAATTGCAGTTTGATGGCGGCCCTGACGTTATTGAAGCGCACGATGCGCGAGAAATCGGTGATGATTTTCAGTCCGCGTTCCAGGCGTCCCCAGTGATTGTTGGCCAGTTCCAGGACGAATAGGTCTTCAAAGACATGCTTGGCGTTCATGGCAAAATGCTTTCTTGAGGAGTATGTTCCGGGTGTTCCGGGGAGGTCTGGAGCATATTTCGCGCCAGTTCTTTTGCATCCAGGAAAGGATACATGTCTTCCAGCGCCGGGGAAATGATGCGGCCATCCGGCAATTGCCGGGAAGACATGCGCGGCTCGAAGCCCTGTGTTTCATCGAGGACGACATCGATCAGCGCGGGGCCGTCGGCGACGAGAATTTCCGCGATGCGGGCGGCAAAGTCCTTTTCCTGTATTCTCCGGGAAAAGATGCCAAACGCGGCGCCCAGCGTGACGAAATCGGGAAACGAAACGCCGGAATCCGGTCCTTCTCCCGTCAGGCGGCCAAAAAAATTGGCCTGCGAGCTGCGGATGGAAAGATAGCCCCGATTGTTGAAGACAAAAATCTTGATGGGCAGACGATGGTGCGCGATGGTCTGCAATTCCTGCAAATTGAGCATGATGCTGCCGTCGCCCGCCAGACAGATAACGCGCCGCTGTTTTCCGCGCGCGGCCAGGGCGCCGTAATACGCGCCGATGGCCGCCGGCAGGTCATAGCCCATCGAGGCGGAACCGGAGTTGGAAAACAGGCGCATTCCGCGTTTCAGGCGAGCGGCCTGGAAGGGCACGATGCAGGCGGCGGCATTGGCGCAGGCGACGATGTCGTCGGCTTCCAGAAGCTCGAACAGGGTTTCGACGAAGTGGTACGGGTTGATTTTGCCCTTGTATTCGCGCTGGCGCGGCAAAACGGTCGGGTAAAGATTCTCCCGTTCGCGGCACCAGGCGAGCCACTCCGTATGCGCCCCGGGCGGCGGCGCGTCGGGCAGGAGGCGTTCCAGCGTTTCCAGAAAAACGCGCGCGTCGCAACAAATGGGGAGATCGGCGCGCACAAAAGGCTTGGCGAGTTCCGCCGGATCGACGTCTACCCAGACCTTGTAGGCGTGACGGGCGAAGGAATCCCAGTTGTAGCTCACCTGGCGGATGTTCAGGCGGCTGCCGACCGCCAGCAGGAAATCGGCGTTCTGCACGCTGAAATTGCCGGCGCGCGTGCCGATGGCGCCTGGCCGTCCGCAGAACAGGGGATCGTCGCTGGCGATCAGGTCGTGCGTCCAGGCGGTAACGACGGGGATGGCCAGTTTGCGGATTACCCTTTCGAACACGTCCAGGGCGTTCGCGGCGCGGATGCCGCTGCCCGCCAGGATGACCGGACGTTGCGCCCGGCTCAGGCGATCCAGGATTTCCCGGCGCCAGTTTTCGATTTGGGCATCCGTCGGCGCCGGGGTCTGCTCGATGTCGGCGGGCGTGAATCCGGGCAGCGCGTCAGGGTCAATCGCGGCCGATTGCACGTCAATGGGAATATCCAGCCAGCAGGGGCCGGGACGGCCATGCGTGGCCAGATACAGCGCCTTTTCGAGTTCGAGGCGAATCCGTTCCGGCGCGTCGACGAAGGCGACATATTTGCAGATGGGGCGCGCCAGCGCCACGATGTCCGCTTCCTGATCGCCCAATTGACGCAAGTTTGCAATGCCCGTGTGACGCAGGGAGGTTTCGCGCTTCACCTGTCCGGAAAGGATGAGCATGGGAATGGAATCCGTCCAGGCGCCGAATACGCCATTCAGGGCATTGATGCCGCCGGGGCCGGTAGTGACGTTGATGACGCCCGCCGCGCCGCTGATTCGGGCGTAGGCTTCCGCGGCCATGGCCGACGCCTGCTCGTGGTGATTGCAGATCAGTTCGATGCCGGGCTGGTGGCCGAGCGCGTCGTTCAGGAACATGGCGCCGCCGCCCGTCAGCAGGAAAACGTGGCGAACCCCTTGCGCGGCAAGGGATTGGGCAATGTATTCGGCAACCCGAAGGGCGGGACGTTGGGTCATGGAGGAGGCTTATCGGGGAAAGGCGTACAGGACGAGATCAAAGGTGTTCTGCGCGTGACCGCGGAGGTAAAACCGATAATCCGGATTCCAGTCATGCAGCATGAGCGGGATTTGCCATAAATGCCCCGGCGTATGGTAAAGACTGACGGCAAGACCGGGACGGTGTTTTTCGATCATGCGCCGCGCCCCGCGCAGCGCGTCCAGTTCCGCGCCTTCGATGTCCATTTTGATGAGATTGGGACGAAAGCCGGGCAACGCCTCGTCGAGCGCGACGCATTGGGCGAAGCCGCCCCCCCCGGAGGCGGAGACGCGGCTGCTCATGTTGGCTTCCGCGGAGAAATAAACGGGGCCTGTTTTTGCGCCCACCGCGCAGGGCAGGCAAACCACGTTGCCGTAGCCGCCCGCCGCCTGCGCGAGTTTGCGGAAATTTTCCATGTCCGGCTCGAAGGCGGCAACGCATTCAAAATCGTATCCGCTTCGCTTGAGGCATTCCAGCGTATCGCCATCAAACGCGCCGCAGTCGATCAGGCGCAAAGGGCGCGTCCATTCCGGCAAATCACGGGGACAGTACTGGTCATTCAACGCGGGCGGCAAAAGCAGGGCATGATCGCCGGACAGACGGAAACGCGCGACGGCTTCCAGCCATTGTCGGCTCAAGGCGTCCGCCAGCAGGGAATCGAGCCGGTCCAACGCCGCGCCGAACGCCGCGTAACTGTTTTTGCCGGTCAGCCAGTAGTGGTCCGGCAATGCGCCGGGAAAGACGTTGTAAAACTCGACGATATTGAGCGCCTGCCGAAACCCCTTGTCCTTGAGGGACTGCTGGAGGGGAACGATGTCCGCCAGATAGTTGTGGACGGCGATCACGACGGAATGGGAGGCGGGCGAAGCATTGTCGCGCAGCCAGTCTTCCAGTGTGCGCACAGGGATTCCCTCAAGATGCTGGCCGGGTTTGGCGTGGGTATCCAGAAAGCCGGAAACGGCATATCCCCGCGCCTCCAGAAACCGCAGCACTTCCCATCCCTTGTTGCCGGCGCCGTAGATCAGCACGGCGTCGCCTTCCAGCGCGCAAGGCGTTTGGTTTGCCGCCGCCGCGACAAGTTCCGCGAATTTGTGTTTCATGAAAATTTCCCGTCGGAGAATTCAGGAACAACCTGTCATGTGAGCATTTTTACACAAACAGGCGATTTCGTCAGTCGCGGCGCGCCGCGCGTCGTGTCTGGCGTCTCGAATCTTGCGCCGGGCAAGCCGGGTTCAGGAAAAAACTTCGGCGCGGCAATGGCCGCGCGGCGTTGCGGATAAGATTTCGCGCGTCTATCCTGTCTCGCTGTCTTGCGATTTTTTTGCGCCTGCTTACACGGAAAAACGAGTGATCTTTCATGCCATACGAACTGGAAATCAAACTTGCCCTGCCGGTGCGGCTGGCGCCCCGATTACGGCGCTTGCCCCTGCTTGTCGGCGCGCGGGAGCGCAAACGCTGCCTGCGGAATCTTTATCTGGACACGCCGGAACAGGACTTGCGGCGGCGGGGCATGGCCCTGCGGCGGCGCGCGGTGGAGGATAGCGTCTATCTGACGCTCAAGACGGAAGGGGAATGCGTGAATGGGCTTTCGCGGCGGCAGGAATGGGAATATCCCTGTCCGCCGGACACGCTGGATTTTTCGCGCATCGACGACTTGCGGACGCGGCGTCTCCTGCAACGATTGGCGCCGCGTCTGTCGCCTCTTTTCCGCATGGATTTCATTCGCCAGAGCTGGGATTTGCCGCAAGGAGACAGCCGCGTCGAGCTGGCGCTGGATCTGGGATACATCCGCGCCGGCGGGCGGCGAGCGCCGATCCGCGAAGTGGAGCTGGAACTTCTGGCGGGACGGGAAGCGGATATTCTGTCGCTTGCGAAAACGCTTGCGGAGGCTTTGCCGTTATATCCCTTTTCTCCCAGCAAGGCGGCGCGCGGTTATGCCTTGCTGGCGGCGGCCTATCGGGAAGCGAATGAAGCGCGGGCGGCGCATGCGTTAAAATCGGGGCTTTCGTAAAAGGCGCGAGGGAACGATGACCATGCTCCGGTTTTCCAAAATGCAGGGACTGGGCAATGATTTTGTCGTGATCGACGGCGTGCGTCAGCGCGTCGACCTGACGCCGGAGCGGGCGCGTTTTCTGGCGGATCGGCATTTTGGCGTGGGCTGCGATCAGGTGTTGCTGGTGGAAGCGAGCGCGCGGGCGGATGCGGATTTTTGCTATCGCATCTTCAATGCCGACGGCGGCGAGGTGGAACAATGCGGCAATGGCGCGCGCTGCTTTGCCCGCTTCGTTCATGAAAACGGGCTTACGGACAAGCGGGAAATCCGGGTGCAAACGCAAGGCGGCGTCATCACGCCAAGGCTGGAAACGGATGGACAGGTAACGGTCGACATGGGCGCGCCGCGTTTCGCGCCCGCGGACATTCCCTTCCTGGCCGACGCGGAAGCTCTGACCTACCCGCTGGCGCTGGCGGACGTTACGCTCACGGTCAGCGCGCTCTCCATGGGCAACCCGCATGTCGTGCAGGTGGTGGCGGACGCGGACGCCGCGCCCGTGGCGACGCAGGGACCGCTGCTGGCGAAGCATCCGCGCTTTCCCCAGGGCGCGAACGCGGGCTTTCTGGCGGTGCGGGATCGCGGGCATATCCGGCTGCGGGTATTCGAGCGCGGCGCGGGGGAAACCCTGGCATGCGGCACGGGCGCTTGCGCGGCGGCGGTCGCGGGCATCCGCCAGGGCTTGCTGGATGCGGCGGTTGAGGTTTCCACCCGCGGCGGCCTTCTCGCCATACGCTGGGAAGGCGCGGGACATCCGGTGTGGATGACCGGCCCGGCTGTAACGGTTTTTAGCGGAGAAATCGAGTTATGAAGACAGAAGAGATCATGGAATATCTGGAGGCGACGCCGCAATTTTTCGAACAATGCGCGGACAGGCTGGCGGAGATTTTTGTGCCGCATCCGCATGGCGGGCGCGCCATTTCGTTGAGTGAACGGCAGATGCTGACGCTGCGCGACAAGAACCGCAGGCTGGAACATCGCTTGAGCGAGCTGCTGACCTTCGGGGAAGAAAATGACGTGATCAGCGAAAAAATGCACCGTCTGTCCGTGGGATTGGCGGCCGTCGAGACGTTTCCGGCGGCGCTGCATCTCATCAACCTGCACCTGCGCGATGACTTTGCCATTCCGCGCGTCGCCCTGCGTCTGTGGCGCAGGCCGGGAGAGGCGGTCGACCTGCCGGAATTCGCGGCGGTGAGCGCCGATTTGCAGGATTTTGCCGAGCGTCTGGAAAAACCCTACTGCGGCGCAAGCGCCAATTTGGGAGATGCGACGGGCGTGGCAACGTCGGCCTGGTTCGGCGCCTATGCCCCGCACATTCGCTCGCAGGCGCTGGTCGCCCTGAGGAACGGCGGCGGCGCCATTGGCCTGTTGGCGCTGGGCAGCGAGGACGCCGAACGTTTCTACAACGGCATGGGTACGCTGTATCTGGAACGTCTGGGCGAAATCATCTCCGCCGCGCTGGGGCGCGTGACCCATAGCGCGCTGTAAATCCCCATGAATACGCCCGCCAACGCCGAACAGACGGCGGAATATCTGGCCTGGCTTGCCGAGCAGCGCCGCCAGTCGGCGCACACGCTTTCCGCGTACGCCCGTGATCTGGGGCGGCTTGCCGACCTGGCGGGGGAACAGCCGTTTGCCCGCCTCGATGCCGCCAGCATCCGCCGCCAGATCGCCCTGTTGCACGGCAAGGGGCTTTCCGGGCGTTCGCTGGCGCGGCTGCTGTCGGCATGGCGCGGGTTTTTCCGCTGGCTGCAACGAGAAGGCAAGGCAACGCACAATCCCTGCCTCACCCTGCGCGCGCCCAAATCGCCCCATCGCCTGCCGGACGCGCTTTCCGTGGAAGAAAGCGCCGGTCTTCTGGGCGCCGCCACCGCCGCCGACGCCGGAGACCGCGCGGAAAACACCCTGCTCGCCTTGCGCGATCAGGCGATGTTCGAATTGTTTTATTCTTCCGGCCTGCGCCTTTCCGAACTTGACGGCCTGAACCTCGACGCGCTGGAGAGCCTCCGCGACAGCGGCGAAATTCGCGTCACGGGCAAGCGCAACAAAACCCGCATCGTGCCGGTCGGCGGCAAGGCGCGAGCAGCGATTGCCGCCTGGGTGGCCGCGCGCGCCAGTCTGGCCGCGCCGGAAGAAGCCGCATTGTTCGTCAGTCGCCAGGGAAGGCGCATCAGTGTGCGGATGATACAAAAACGCCTGGAGCGCCGGGCGAAGGAAACCGGATTTTCCATGCCCGTGCATCCGCACATGCTGCGCCATTCCTTTGCCTCGCATTTGCTGCAATCTTCCGGCGATCTGCGCGCCGTGCAGGAAATGCTGGGGCACAGCAGCATTGCCTCCACCCAGGTCTATACCCATCTGGATTTTCAGCATCTGAGCAAAATTTACGACCAGGCGCACCCGCGGGCAAGGCTCCGAAGCGCCAGGACGAAAGCGGACAAGGCGTAATTCTCTTTCCTTTCGCAAGCCGCCCGCGCTGTCTGGCAGAGAATCCCTGATGTTAAACTCGCGGACTTTCATTGCTCTTCTTTTTTTCGTGTCGGCTTCGCTTCCTTCGTGTTTTGATTTACATGCGCATTCCACGGCTTCGGACGGCCTTCTTTCGCCGGAAGCCGTGGTTCGGCGCGCCAAGGCGCGCGGCGTGGACGCGCTGGCATTGACGGATCATGACAGCGTGGCGGGACTTGCCGAAGCGCGGCGGCAGGCGGCGGCGGAAGCCATCACGTTCATCAGCGGCGTGGAAATTTCCGTCGAATGGCAGGGACAATCCATACACATCGTCGGCCTGGGCTTCGACGCCGCGCATCCGGAATTGCTGGCCGCACTGAAGACGACGCAGGACGGACGCCTGGAACGGGCGCGGCGCATGGACGCCTCGCTGGCGGCGGTCGGCATTGTCGGCACGCTTG
>JAITJU010000133.1 GCA_031278735.1 Zoogloeaceae bacterium | reverse complement strand
CTGAAGGATGGCTTGGCGGAGCGGGTGTTGAGCGAGGGCGCCAAATCGCCCGCCGACGTGCTGATGACCGTGGACTTCGCCAATCTCGTCGATCTGGCCGCGCGAGGCGTGACCCAGGCGATCGACTCCAAGGCGCTGACCGCCGCCGTGCCCGCCAACCTGCGTGATCCCGGCCATCACTGGTTTGCGCTCTCGCTGCGCGCGCGCACCCTGTACGCCGCCAAGGGCGGCGCGCCCCAACGCTTTGCCTACGAGGAACTGGCCGATCCCAAATGGAAGGGAAAGGTCTGTCTGCGTTCGGGTCAGCATCCTTACAACAACGCGCTGATCGCCCACCTGATCGCCCGCGACGGCGCGGACAAGACCGAGGCGTGGCTGCGCGGCGTCAAGGCCAACCTGGCGCGCAAGCCCGGCGGCGGCGACCGTGAAATCGCGCGCGACATCATGGGCGGACTGTGCGAAATCGGCCTGGGCAATTCCTATTACGTGGGACTGATGCGCAGCGGCAAGGGCGGCCCCGAACAGCAGAAATGGGGAGAAGCCATCGACGTGATCCTGCCCGTGCTGGCCGCGGGCGACGGTTCGCACGCGAACATTTCCGGCGCGGCCATTGCCCGGCACGCGCCCAACAGGCAGGAAGCCGTCAAACTCCTGGAATTCCTCGTGTCGGACGAAGCGCAGGATATTTACGCGCGCGCCAATTATGAGTATCCGGTGAAGGCGGGGGTAGCGGTCGATCCGCTCATCGCCGCCCTGGGCGCGCTCAAGGTGGATACGCTGCCGCTGCGTGAAATCGCCCAATACCGCAAGCTGGCCAGCGAACTGGTCGACAAGGTCGGGTTCGACAACTGAGGCGGAAAACAACCCGCCCCGCCGCTCGGAAAGAGACGGAATGGGCGCTTTTTCCGGCTTTCGCGCTTTTGTTCCGGTCTTGTCCATACTGCCCGCGCCGCATGCCCTTCCCGGTTCCCGCCCGCCCGCCGGGAAACGGACGCGGCTGCGCCGTCTGACCGGGGACGTGGGCAGGGGCGGGCTGCTCGCCTGTCTGGTCAGCGCCCTTCTGGTCGCCCTGCCCGTCATTGCGCTGGTGATGATTGCCGGGACGGGGTCGGGCGATCTGTGGCCGCATCTTGCCGCCTATGTGTTGCCGCAGGCCCTGCTCGACAGCCTGATCCTGCTCCTAGGCGTCGGCGCGCTGACGATCACGCTGGGCAGCGCGGCGGCATGGCTCGTGACCGCCTGTGATTTTCCGGGACGCCGCCTGCTCGATTGGGCGCTTCTCCTGCCGCTGGCCGTGCCCGCCTACATCATAGCCTATGCCTGGCTGGATCTGTGGCATCCCGTGGGGATGCCGCAAACCATGCTGCGCGAACTCCTGGGCTACGACAATCCGCGCGACCTGCGTCTGCCGGACATCCGTTCCATGGGCGGCTGCATCCTGGTGCTGGGGTTGGCGCTCTATCCGTATGTTTATCTGCCCGCGCGCGCCGCCTTCCGCACGCAGGCCGCCGAGCTGATGGAAGCCGCGCGTCTTTTGGGATCTGGCCCCTGGCGCTGCTTCTTCCGGGTCGCCCTGCCGCTGGCGCGTCCGGCCATTGCCGCGGGCGCGAGCCTCGCCCTGATGGAAACGCTGAACGACATCGGCGCGGCGGAATTCCTGGGCGTGCGCACGCTGACGGTCGCCATTTATTCCACCTGGAACAATCGTTCCAGTCTGGCGGGCGCCGCGCAGATCGCGCTCTTCATGCTGGGCATCGTGCTGACCCTGCTCTTTGCGGAACGCTGGGCGCGCCGACATCGGCACTACGCCGCCAGCGCGCGCCAGAACCGGCGGCTTGCGCGCGCGCGTCTCTCTGGCTGGGCGGGCTGGCTCGCCTGCGCGCTGGCCAGTTTGCCCGTGGCGCTGGGTTTTCTCCTGCCCGTGGGCTATCTGGTCGTGGAAGCGGGCAAGCGCGTTCGCTTCGACGGCATAGATCCCGCCATCTGGATCGAGGTCGGCAACACCTGCAAGGTCTCCGCCCTCGCCACCCTGTTCGTCACCGCGCTGGCCTTCATGCTGGTCAATGTCCAGCGCCGCGCCGACCGTCCGCTGACGCGCGGACTCGCGCGCGTCGCCGGAATGGGCTACGCCATTCCCGGCGTTGTGCTGGCGCTGGGCATGATGGCTTTCGTGGGCGCGCTGGACAACGCCCTGAGCGCGGCGCTGGAACGTGGCTTCGGCCTTTCCGTCGGCCTTTTGCTGACAGGGACGAGCTTCATGCTGGTCTATGCCTGCGTGGCGCGTTTTCTGGCCGTCGGCGTCGGCGGAATCGAGGCGGGATTCTGCAGGATCCCGCACAGCATCGACGATGCCGCCCGCGTTCTGGGCGCGGGCGCGTGGCGCGTGGCCGCGCGCGTTCACCTGCCCCTGGGCTGGCAGGCCATTGCCGCCGCCATGCTGCTTGCCTTCGTGGATTGCGCGAAGGAACTGCCCGCTACCCTGCTGCTGCGCCCCATGAATTTCGAGACCCTTGCCACACACCTGTACGGCGAGGCGGCGCGCGGCACCTACGAGAGCGCGGCCATCGCCGCGCTCCTGATCGTGCTGGTCGGACTGCCGCCCGTCATCCTGTTGTCGCGCCAGGGCAATGACGCGCCGAGCGCGGCGGCGCGCGCGCCTTTGGACGGCAAGGCCGCATGACGACGATGCCAGCGGACAACCCGGCGGATGAATCCGGCGCGGCATTGCGCATCGAGGCGCTCTCCCATCGCCACAGGAATGCGCGGGACAGTGTGCTGCGCGACATCGCGCTGGAAGTGCGCGCTGGAAAAATCCTCTGCCTGCTTGGGCCGTCGGGCTGTGGCAAGACCACCCTATTGCGGCTGATCGCCGGGCTGGAAGCGGTACAGGAGGGAAGCGTCCGCCTGGGCGACCGTCTGCTGGGCGACGCCGATACTCACGTTCCCCCGGAAAAGCGCGGCGTGGGCATGGTGTTCCAGGATTTTGCCCTCTTTCCGCACATGAGCACGCTGAAAAACGTGGCTTTCGGGCTTCGCGCCCTGCCGCGCGCCCTGCGGCTGCAAACGGCGAGGGACATGCTGCGCGGCGTGGGACTGGCCGAACGCGCCAACGACGCGCCGCATCGTCTTTCCGGCGGCGAGAAGCAGCGCGTGGCGCTGGCGCGGGCATTGGCGCCGCGCCCGCAACTGATGCTGCTGGACGAGCCGTTTTCCAGCCTGGACGCCCACCTGCGTCAGCAGACGCGCCGGGAAACCACGCAACTGCTCCGGCAAAGCCGCATCACCAGCGTCATCGTCACGCACGATCCGGAAGAAGCCATGTTCATCGCCGATCGCATCGCCCTGATGGAGAAGGGGCGCATCGTGCAGAGCGGCACGCCGGAAGAACTGTATTGCGCGCCCCAAAGCCCGTTTGCCGCCGAATTCTTTGGCGAGGTCAATCGCCTGATCGTCCCGCTCAGGAATGGCGAGGCCATCACGCCCCTGGGCGCCATCCCCGCGCCCGAATCCATGCCGGGCAACGAGGTCGAAGCGTTGATCCGTCCGCGCGCCATCGCGCTGGCAAAAACGGATGAAGACGGAACCGAAGCCGAAGTCGTCGGCGCCCGTCTCCTGGGCGGCGAAACCTGCCTCACGCTGCGCGTCCTTTCCACACGGGAAATCCTGCAAGCCCGCGTCGAACACCACGCCGCCGCGCGGACAGGCCAACGCCTGCGCCTCCGGCTGACCCCGGAAAACGGCGTCTTCGTCTTCGCTCGCCAAAGGACTTCCTGAATCGGCAATCTGCCGTCAGCGCCTGTTTCGCCAAGTCCAAGGCTGCTTCAACAGGGTGAGGCATACGCCCTGGCGGTCGCGCCGGAAAGTGGCTTTCTCTCCGATGCGCGGCATTTTCCGGGCGCGTGAGCCCCAACCGATTGGAAAAGCCACAAGATTTCTGTTGCCCGGCAGTCATGGATAATTGGTAATACCAATTATCACCTCCGTGGAAAGAAGAGTTTGGCGACAATTCTTTCCATTTTTACCCCAAAGTCCGATGCCATACTTGGCGGATATTTCAAAAAAATCGTTTTATTTCAATTGATTAACAATAATTCCCCTCTGGTTTGGACAGCGCGTTTCCGGGATTATTCCCCGACTTGTCTTACGAAATAAAACACCATAGAATTGCGGCCTTACCAATTCAAGGTAATTTGTCCCGCTCATGCCGTCCGCCAAACTTTCCGTACCGAGGATTTCCGACGCCATTGCAGAGACACTGGAGCGCCGCGTTCTGGAAGGCTCACTGAAGCCCGGCGGTCGCCTGCCGCCGGAGCGGGAGCTGGCGGCGGAATTGAGCGTTTCGCGGCCTTCGTTGCGGGAGGCGATTCAAAAGCTGGCTTCCCGCGGCATGTTGCAAAGCCGCCGGGGCGGCGGCACTTATGTCACGGATCGTCTGGAAGCCTCTTTTTTCGACCCCTGGCGGGAAATGCTGGGCGCGCATCCGAATCTGCGCGAGGATCTGCTGGAATTCCGCCGTCTCCTGGCTGGGCAATCCGCCGAATGGGCGGCCGAGCGGCGCGTGG
>JAITJU010000099.1 GCA_031278735.1 Zoogloeaceae bacterium | reverse complement strand
GACGCCGAGAAGAGGGGGCAGCAAGCGGCGCGGCAATTCATGCGTCTATGACGGACGGCGTAGCCGCCCCATGCTTTTCTCTGTTCTGATTCCTTGCGCCCGATCCCGGATCGTGTTTGACCGCGATTGAACAGCGCCTTTAGAATGCGCTTCTTTCCTTGCCTGCCGCCCCCTTGCTGCCCGCGCGTATGAATCCCGTGATGTTGCACACATTTCGCTTCTGGTATCACAACGCCCGCCCCAGAGCCTTGCCGCAAAGTCTTTTGCCCGCGCTCCTGGCGGTCTGTTTTGCCGCGCAGACGGATGATTTTTCCGCCGGGCTGGCCTTGCTGGCGGTAGCGGGCGTCGTCCTTGGGCATCTGGCGGCAAACCTGTTCGACGATTATTTCGATTATCGGGAATGCAAAACCGATTATCGCGATCATCTGAAACACGAAGGGTTTCGCGCCCGGATCGGCAAATGTCTGTACCTGACCTCGGGTCAGGCTACGCTGGCGCAATTGCTGCGGGCGGCGATCATCGCCATGAGCGCGGCGCTCCTTCTGGGCGGCGTGATTTTTTACTTTCGTGGCGCGGTGATTCTATGGATCGTCGGCGCGACGGCGCTGCTCTCGCTGTCCTATTCCGGTCCGCCGCTGCGCTTGAGCTATCGGGGTCTGGGCGAAATAACCATCGGCCTCATTTTCGGCCCGATGAACATGCTGGGCGTTCATTACGCGGCATGCGGCGACCTGAGTTCCCCTCTGATCCTC
Source organism: Zoogloeaceae bacterium (assembly GCA_031278735.1). Lineage (GTDB taxonomy): Bacteria > Pseudomonadota > Gammaproteobacteria > Burkholderiales > Rhodocyclaceae > Azovibrio. The sequence continues at coordinate 7,755 of JAITJU010000099.1, read as the reverse complement.
ATTTCCATCCCGGTGGGACTACTGGTGATGAACATCGTCTATGTGCATTCCATCCTCGATTTCATTCCCGACAAAAAACTGGGCAAGCGAACGCTGGCCGTTTTTCTGGATCATCCCGCAGCCATGCTGGCGGCGTTGTTTTTCATTCTTTTCGCGCCTTATGGCGTCATCGTATTTGGCGTCTGGCGCGGCGACTTGTCGCGCCTTTACGCGCTGCTGCTGCTCACCCTGCCCATGGCGATCGGGCTTTTTTTCATGATGATGGCTTATACGCGGCAACCGGAACTGAAATTCTCGCGCAAAGTCTGGATGGGGCCAATGTCGGAATGGCAGCGTATCGAAAGCATGGGCATCGACTGGTTCATGATACGCTGGTTTCTGGCGAGGAACCTGTTGGCCCTGCTGTGCCTGTCCAGCATGATATTGTCCTTCATCGCGCCATGAGGCCATTTCTTTATCTGCCCTTATGGTTTTTCAAGGCTCGTATTCTGGGCAAGAGGATTCCCTTGCAGTCCGTCGTGTTCATATCCGACAAATGCAACCTGAAATGCAAACATTGCGCCTTGTATGCCCAAAAAGAAGCGATCAGCAAAACACTGGAGGAGGTGCGCGCCGACTTGTTGTATTGCTATCGGCAGGGTTCGCGTTTTGTCGATTTTGAAGGCGGCGAGCCGACGCTGTGGCGCGACGGCGAACATGACCTGAACAGCCTGTTGCGTCTGGCGCGGCAAATCGGCTTTTATACGGTTACGGTGACGACCAATGCCGCCCGACCTTTTCCCGGCATCGAGGCGGATTCCATCTGGGTAAGCATGGACGGCGTGGGCGCAAGCCACGAAGCCATTCGCGGCGCGGGCACGTTCAAACGGCTGATCCGGCATATCGAGACCTGCGGCCACCCCCGGATCAGCGTCAATATGGTGGTCAACACCTTGAATCATACGGCGCTGGATGAAACCATCGATTTCGCTAGGAATCACCCCAACATAAATTCTATTGCCATAAATTTGCATACGCCTTTTGCGGGTACGGAGGCGCTGGAATTGGACGCGGCAACGCGTCACGCGGTGCTGGAAAAAGTCATTCGATACAAAAAAAGAGGCTATCCGATCATGAATTCGCTCGCGGGCTTGAAGCGCATGCAGCGGCGCGACTTCAAAAAATATTGCTGGATGGCAAACTTCGTGATGGCGGATGGCAGCCGCCTTGCCGAATGCAATGGCAAGCGCGAAGGCTTGTGCGAACGTTGTGGTTTTTGCATGGCGGGCGAAATGGCCAGCGTCATGAGCCTTGCGCCGGAAACGCTGCTGGCGGGAATAAAACTGCGGGTGACGGGATAACGTAAAAGCGACGCTTGTTCGTGTTTGTTGCGTTGCAAAAAAAATTTTGCATTCTTGATGGTTTTCTCTTGACTTGTTTGTAACTGCGTGGAAAATTACGTTTGTGCGCTGCAACAAAAAGCGCTGTCTTCCCTTTTTTACAGGAGCCAGGAAGATGAGTACCGTAATGCTCGACAGCCGTATCAACATGGATGCCCTCGCGCAGCTCAGGGCGATGATCATCAAGCGGGCGCAGGAGAATGTGCGCCTGTCGCATCAACGGATGCGCGACCGTATCCGCCAGTCGCGCGCATAACAAATCTCCCGCGCCCTGTTGAAACCGGGGCAGCCCGTCCCGCAAACCCCCTGCGGGCGGGCCGCTTGTCGGCGCTCAAAACGGCAACGGGATTCGGCCAGCGCGGTCGTGGCGCGCATTGCAAAGCCGTGCCAACCATGCGCCCGCCATTGCGCAGGGCAAGCGCGGGCATTTTGAACGTTCTCAACGCAACCGTTGATAGCGGTTTCCGGGCAGGGTTGCTATCCGGCCTTCCAGTTCCAGATTCAGCAGCAGGGCAAGCAGCGCGTCGGCGGCTAGTTCTGTGCGCGCCGCCAGTTCATCGAGTGTGCAGACATCATAGCCCATATGGGCAAGGACGCGGGATTCCCCATTTTCCGCGATGGAATCGATGGAAGATTGCGCGGCGGCGGGCGGCGATTCCGGCGCGGACAGACAGACGTCCAGTTCTTCCAGAATGTCCCGCGCGGATTCCACCAGTTTTGCGCCTTGCCGGATGAGGCGATGACAGCCCCTGGAAAGCGGAGAATGGATGGAGCCGGGAATGGCGAAAACCTCGCGCCCCTGTTCTCCGGCCAGCCGCGCGGTAATCAGCGAGCCGCTTTCCGTGGCTGCTTCGACGACCAGTACGCCGCGCGCCAAACCGGAGATGACGCGATTGCGGCGGGGAAAATTGGCGGCAACGGCAGGCGTTCCCAGAGGAAATTCGGAAACGATGGCCCCATGTTCGGCGATGCGCCGCGCCAGCGCCTGATTGCGCGCCGGATAGAGCCGATCCGCGCCTGTGCCGATAACGGCGACGGTGCTTTCCGTCTGCCGCGCCTTGCTCGTCAACGCGCCGCTGTGCGCGGCGGCGTCTATGCCCAGCGCCAGGCCGCTGATGATGGTAAATCCGGCGTCCGCCAGCGTATGCGCAAAATCTTCCGCGATCTTGAGTCCCTGCGGCGTGGCGTTGCGGCTGCCGACCACGGCAATGCCGGGGCGATGCAGCGCCGCCGGATTGCCGCGCACGTACAATAGGGTTGGCGGATCGGGAGTTTCCAGCAATTGCGGCGGATAACGCGCGTCCGCCAGGGTGATGAGATGACATTCAGGCTCTGCCGCCCATGCCAGCGCGGCGGTGATTTTTTCGTTTAGCGCGTCGCTGTGCGCTTCCGTCAGCAGATCGGCCTTGCTGGCGACAATCTGGCGTTGCGCCAGATGTCCGGCGGCAAAGATATGATGCGGCAAACCAAAGGCGGCGAGCAGCTTGCGCTGCGATTCGCCGCCTATGCCAGGAATCAGGGTCAGCCTGAGCCAGTCAGACAGACCCGTTGCATCCGCCGCCGTTTCAGGGTTTCTTGACGGCATCCCCGACAACCAGGGGGCGCGCCGCTTCCATGACCAGCGCGTAGGAAACGCGGTCGAACACGCGGAACACAAAGATGATGCCGTTGCGTTTTTCCGGCAGGGCAATCGTCCGGGTGCGCTGGGTCTTCTTGTCGCGATAGGTCGCGATTCGCTTGCTGTAAATGCCCAGCACATGCCCAGGCTCCAGCCCCGCGTTTTCCCCTAGATTGATGGCGATGATCGAGAACTTGCTGCCCACATCCACGCCGCCATAGACCGAGATGACCTGTCCGCCCACTATTTCTTCTTCCAGCGTGTGCGGCATGTAGGATTTGAGCGTCGGCTCCTCGGCGGGCATCAGCAGATCGCCTTGCAGGATTTCTTCCCGCGCCGTCAGGACTTCCAGTGTGCTGACTTCGTCTCTTTCCTTGAGACGGGCGGTGCCCAGATAGACGACCTCATACCCCAGCACCTCGCCAGGCTTGCCCACCAAGGTTTCGGCGGGATCGACGGGCTTCTCCGAACCGACGGGCGTAAGGGCGGGAAGCGGCCTGCGCATGTAGGTTTCCACCGGCGCGAGCACGTCTTTGTCGGTTATGCGGTCATTTTCCTGAACAGGATTCTTGAGTGCCGATCCCAGGCGGTAGATATGCCATACAGGATGATCGTCGGTAATGCCGGTCGCGAAAATCTCATCGCCATGCCCAATGATGATGCGGTTTTCATCCACGCCTACCAATTGCGGCGCGTCATCGAGTTCATTGGCGTCCACCACCAGCGGGCGGGAAATGAATGGTTCTATGGCGTTGGGCGGAATGGAAGGAATGGCTTTGGTGATTTGCTCGCTGTGCGCCGTTGGCGAAAGCTTGACATTGCCGGAGCCTATCGGCTTGCCTACCCGCAGACGCGGACGTCCGTCCGAATAATCCAAGAGGACGACGTCGCCAGGATAAATCAGGTGCGGATTTTTGATTTGCGCCATGTTGAAGCGCCAGATTTCCGGCCAACGCCAAGGTTCGTTCAGAAACCTGCCGGAAATACCCCAAAGGGTATCACCTTTGACGACAATGTAACGATCCGGCGCGTTGTCGGCCAGAGTGAGGGGTGGTTCATCGGCGAATACAGGCACAGCGGCCATCGCCACAACCAGAAGCAAGGCAGATATAATGCGAGACATGTGATTTTCCTCGTGTGCGTCAGAACTGCCGGACAAAGAGAAACAACGCTTGGCTGCCAATTATCGCACCTTTTTGTGCTGTTTCTGAAAGCTCATGCTGTTCCACTTCTCGAAAGCACTTGAAATTCTGCACGTAATGACTTAATTGAGCAAGCATTTTATGGCTTTATTTTCCATTTTGCGTTTCCCAGACCCTCGTTTGAGAAAAATTGCCGCGCCCGTCGCGCAGATAGACGCGTCTGTGCGCGCCCTGGTCGCGGATATGGCCGAAACCATGTACGCCGCGCCGGGCATCGGTCTGGCCGCGACGCAGGTCGATGTGCACCAGCAGATCGTGGTCATTGACATTTCCGAGGAGCGCAATCAGCTGCGCGTCTTCGTCAACCCGCGCATTACCCGCAGGGACGGACTACAGACGCATGAGGAAGGCTGTCTTTCCGTGCCGGACATCTACGAAAAGGTGGAGCGCGCCGCCGCCGTGCGCGTCGAATACCTCGATCTCGGCGGCAAGCCGCAGACGTTGGATGCCGATGGCCTGCTCGCCGTCTGCATCCAGCACGAAATCGACCATCTGCAAGGCAAGGTGTTCGTGGATCACCTCTCGCAGCTCAAGCAGGCGCGCATCCGTGACAAATTCGCCAAGCGGGCGCGGAAAAACGCGGCGAAAAATTAGCGGCGGGCGTTGGCCTGCCGGTTCTGACGTGTTTGAGAGACGCCGCTTTCTTCTTTCAAATGGTCGCTTGAATCCTGATCGGAAGATCGGGGTTGTCGCCCGCCACGGGTTCGGAATTTCAAGCCGGAGTTAGTCTTACGATGAAGATAGTTTTCGCTGGAACGCCGGAATTCGCCGCCATTGCCTTTGCCGCCCTGATTGACGCCGGACACGCGATCACGCTCGCGCTGACCCAGCCCGACCGCCCGGCGGGACGGGGAATGCGGCCACGGCCTTCGCCGGTCAAAACGTTGGCCTTGCGGCATGGCATCGAAGTCTTCCAGCCGCTCTCCCTGAAAACGGATGCGGCGGCGCGGGAACGCGTCCGCGCCCAACGAGCCGACGCCCTGATCGTTGCCGCCTACGGCCTCATCCTGCCGCAGTCCGTGCTGGACATGCCCCGCCTTGGCGCCGTCAATATTCACGCCTCGCTTCTCCCACGCTGGCGCGGCGCGGCGCCCATCCAGCGCGCCATCCAGGCAGGCGACGCGGAAAGCGGCATCGTCCTGATGCAAATGGCCCCCGGCGTCGACACCGGCCCGTTGCTGGCAGAGGCGCGAACGCCTATTTTCGCGCGCGACACGGCGGCCAGTTTGCAGGATCGGCTTGCCGCGCTGGGCGCGCGCCTGCTTGTCGAGACGCTTCCCCGCCTGCCGCTGCCCGCCGTGCCGCAAGCCGAAGAAGGCGTCACCCGCGCCGCAAAAATCGACAAGGCGGAAGCCTGGCTGGACTGGCGGAAAAGCGCCGTCGAACTGGATCGCCAGATTCGCGCCTTTAGCCCTTTCCCCGTCGCCCGCGCCCGTTTCAATGACAATCTGTTGAAAATCCACGCTGCCGCCCCGATTGCCGCTCCGATTGCCGCTCCGCCCGGCGTCGTGCTGTCTGCCGGTACGGACGGGATTTGCGTCGCCTGCGGCGAAGGCGCGCTGCTGCTCAACGAACTGCAAAAACCGGGCGGCAAGCCCCTTGCCGCAGCCCAGTTTCTGGCGGGCTGCGCCGCGATGCGGTCGGGCGCGCGCTTTGCGTGATGCCCCTTGAGGCGCCGATGCGTCTTGCGCGCTCCTGCCGGAAAACACGCGCCAGATTGGTCTTGACCGCTTCGATATCCGCGCCCGGCGTCAATGCGCCGTCAAAGCGGATTCTGAAGGTTGCGGGGGGCATGGGCCGAATTTCCTCAGCCCCGGCGAGCCTTTCGCCGCGCCGCGATGCGCAGTCTCAGGGCATTCAACTTGATGAATCCGGCGGCGTCCTTCTGGTCATAAGCGCCGGCGTCGTCTTCAAAGGTGGCGATGGTCGAGTCGAAGAGGGAATCCGCCTTCGATTCCCGCCCGGCGACGATGACGTTCCCCTTGTAGAGCTTCAGGCGAACGCTGCCGTTGACGTTTTGCTGGGTGTGGTCGATCAGGCTTTGCAGGGCGTATCGTTCGGGACTCCACCAGTAGCCGTTGTAAATGATGCTGGCGTATCTCGGCATCAGGTCGTCCTTCAGGTGGGCGACTTCGCGGTCGAGCGTCAGGGATTCGACGGCGCGGCGCGCCTTCAGGAGAATCGCGCCGCCGGGGGTCTCATAACAGCCGCGTGATTTCATGCCGACGTAGCGGTTCTCCACGAGATCGAGACGGCCAATGCCGTGCCTGCCGCCCAGTTCGTTCAGGCGGGCGAGCAATTCATGCGCCTTTCGTTTTTCTCCGTCGATGGCGACGAGATCGCCGCGCTCGAACGCAAGCTCGATGTATTCGGCTTCATCGGGCGCTTTTTCCGGCGAGACCGTCCAGCGCCACATGGCTTCCTCGGCTTCCGCCGCCGGGTCTTCCAGATGCCGTCCCTCATAGGAAATGTGCAGGAGATTGGCGTCCATCGAATAGGGCGAGCCGCCTTCCCGGTGCTTCATCTCGATTGGAATGCCATGTCGTTCGGCGTAGGCGAGGAGTTTTTCCCGCGAGAGCAGATCCCACTCGCGCCAGGGCGCGATCACCCGGACGCCGGGTTTCAGCGCATAGGCGCCCAGCTCGAAGCGCACCTGGTCGTTGCCCTTGCCGGTCGCGCCGTGGGCGATGGCGTCCGCGCCGGTCTGGTTGGCGATGTCGATCAGGCGCTTGGCGATCAGCGGGCGAGCGATGGAAGTGCCGAGCAGGTATTCGCCCTCGTAGATCGTGTTGGCGCGAAACATGGGAAAGACGAAATCGCGGGTGAATTCCTCGCGCAGGTCCTCGATGAAGATGTTTTCGGGCTTGATGCCCAGTTGCAGCGCCTTCTGCCGCGCCGGTTCCAGTTCCTCGCCCTGCCCCAGGTCGGCGGTGAAGGTGACGACTTCGCACTGGTAGGTATCCCGCAGCCACTTCAGGATGACGGAGGTATCCAGCCCGCCGGAATAGGCGAGCACGACTTTCTTGATGTCGCTCATGATGTTTTCAAGCCTTTGCTGTCCGGGAATGAACCCGTATTGGGAAAACGGCGATTCTACCATTGGATGAACGGGCGGGAAGCGGATAAGCCTCACGGCGGACGGGATCAAAAGCGGAGGAAAACGCGCGCTTGCCGTCCCCTATTGGCGTGTCCGGTTTGAGCATTGCGGGAGAGAGCAGGGAGGCATTTCTGCAAGAGCGGCCATTCCGCTCAAGAATCGACCTGCCCCAGGAGCAGGAATTCCATCAGCGCCTTCTGCGCGTGCAGGCGATTTTCCGCCTCGTCCCAGACCACGGATTGCGGGCCGTCGATGACTTCCGCCGTCATTTCCTCGCCGCGGTGCGCGGGCAGGCAATGCATGAAGACCGCGTCCTTGTCCGCCGCCGCCATCATCTCCGTATCCACGCGCCAGTCGGCGAAGGCTTTTCTTCTCGCCTCGTTCTCGGCCTCGTAGCCCATCGAGGTCCACACGTCGGTGGTGACGATATGCGCGCCCCGGCAGGCTTCCATCGGGTCG
>JAITJU010000251.1 GCA_031278735.1 Zoogloeaceae bacterium | reverse complement strand
TCCAGCACTTGCGCCGGTTCCAGCACTTGCGCGGGTTCCAGCACCTGCGCGGGCTCCAGTACTTGCGTGGGTTCCAGTTCCTGCGCTGGCTCCAGCACCTGCTTCGGGACCAGCACCTGCTCGGGCACGAGTACCTGCTCGGGCACGAGTACCTGCGGCATCGGCGGCGTCTGCACGGCGCCCTATACGCCGCCAGGGAATTCACAGGCGCCGCCGGACACAAGCGAGCCTTTGCGGGAAACGCCGCCGGACACAAGCGCGCCGCCTGCGGACGCTTCGCCTGCGGACGCTTCGCCTGCGGATGCCCCGGCTGCCCCGGCTGCGGATGCCCCGGCGACCTGGGCGAAAGGAGATATCGACCGAGCGGTCTCGCTGGGCGTCATACCCGCCGACATGCTTAATCAGTATGCCGCGAATATCACAAGGGAAGATTTCAGCAGGGTCCTGGCTAAGACGTTCAGGACGCTGCTCGGCGAAAGATTCGCGAGCGAGGGGATCGCGTACGACGACACCCTGAAGCCCTTCAGCGACACTGAAGACCCGGACGTGGGATGGCTGAATTCCCTGGGGATCGTCAAGGGCGTGGGAGAGGGAATCTTTAATCCCTCCGGCACCATTACCCGCCAGGAGGCCGCCGTCATGCTGACCAGGGCGGCTATCGCCTTGGGTCTGCGGGATCCCGCCGTGCCCGTCGGATTCCTGGATTTGGAGCAAGCCTCGGAATGGGCGAGAAGCTCCGTCGGGTTTGTGGCGGCGAACGGGATCATGGGCGGTACGGACGAGAACATGTTCAGCCCATTGGGAATGTATACCCGGCAGCAATCCTTCGTGACCATGCTCAGGCTCTATAACGCCGTGCTCAGCGCGACGCCCTAGAACCCGTTCAACAGCATACCGACGGGCGCGTTGTATGCCGCCGTTAGGCGCGACGGCCGAACCCGTGCCTAACGGCGGCACGCGGGGCGGACATTGCCGGTTCGCGTCACGGTAAAGCTTATCGCTCGCCGGTATATGTTTTCGCACACGAGGTATAATCGGGGCGCCCTGGCGGCGCCCCATGTGGTCAGGATGTGGTTCCGTGGTTCTTTTCCTCTGCCTTGTTGCCGTCTCCTTTGGGATCGTTACCTCCGCTCCCGCGTATTGCCGCGTGCTTCCCGGCATTATCCTGGGGGCGTTTTATCTCTATTGCCATGTCTGGCGCCGCGTCGTCGTCCGGAAGGATGCTTTGTCCGCGCTCGCGCAGGGCGTCCTGTTTTCCGCATATTTGCTTTACATGCTGCTGCGCAGGGAGGCGGCTTTTTTTTATCACGCGCTGAGCGACCTTTCGCTGGCGTTCTCCGGGCTGGCCGGCGCGCTTGTCGGGCGTCCGATCATCATGAGCGTCACATACAGCGGCATCGATGTCGTATGCCTGTTTTTGATCGCGTTCTCCGTGGCCGGCCTGACGCGCCGGGAGCGATCCGCGCTGAAATGGCTCGCGGGGCTCGGCGGGATCCTCGTGGTCTGGTGCGCATATATGGCGCTGTGGACGGTTCTCGCGGAAAACAGCATCGCCCTGGGGCTGAATCGTCTGGAGCCCGTCACCGGGCCGCTGGATTACCGCCTTCTGCTGTTTGCCGCGCTTCTTGCCGCATACATACCGGCATACAGGGGCCTGGACGCCAGGAACACCTGGCCGCTCGTGTCCGACAGGCGCGTCCGGGCGGCGGCAGCCGTTTGGGCGGCGCTGTGCCTAATTGCGTGCCTGTCGTCTTTCGCGCCGCCGAAAGCCCCCGGCTGGATTGCCGGCAAGCGGGTCGTCTTCTGGGATTCCGGTATTGACTTCACCGTTCCCGCAGACGGGAGGTATGGGCTGGATCAGGTGGGGATGTTCGGATTCTTGCCAAATTACCTGGAAGCGAAAGGGTATTCATGCGACGTGACTGATGAGATAGGCGCCGGGGTTTTGGAGACGGCGGACGTACTCGTGATCATCAATCCCATGCGGACGCCGGGCCGGGAGGGCCTGGACGCCATATGGAGCTTCGTGGAGCGGGGCGGGGGGCTGCTCGCGGTCGGAGATCACACGGGGGATCGCCAGATCCGCCTGCCGCTGAACGAGCTGCTGGCGCCTGCGGGCATAACCTTCAATTTTGACAGCGCCATGCCTTTTCAAAGCCTTTGGCCGGATGCCTTCGTCACGCGGCGCAGCCCTGTTTTTGCCAATGTTTCCGACCGCCAGATCCAGGCGGTGGTCGGCGCGTCCCTGGAAATCAGCTACAAGGCGCGCCCGCTGCTCATCGGGAAGACCGGCTACTCCGACGGCGGCGACCTGAGCAACGCGGCGGACGGCTTCCTGGGCGACATGCGCTTCAGCCGGGGCGAGCGCGTCGGCGATCTGATCCTGGCCGCCGAGTCCGGGCATGGGTCGGGAAGAATCCTGGCTTTCGGCGACACTTCGTTTTTGCAGAACACGACGCTTGCTTACAGCTATCCTCTGATCGACAATTTGTTCGCTTACCTCGCGTCCGGCGACACTGCGGGCGGCGGAAACGCGGATTCCGGGCGGGCCGCCGCCGCCGGCCAGGCTTACGCGGCCTCCTACATCATCGACGCGGGGCATATGCCCTCGTTCAAAACAGACAAGTCGGGGGACGCGGCGGACGGCTTCATCGCCTCCGCGCTGCGGGCCGGCATGATCCCATACGTCACCCGAAGCGCAAGTCTTTCTGCCGCCATCGAAGCGGCGCGGGGCTTGAAGCTCGTGGCGCTGGTAGAGCCCGCGGCGGCCCTCGGCGCGGAAGACTTGCTTGCTTTGCGGGAGTTCGCGGAGAATGGCGGCGCTGTCATGCTCTTCGGAACGTACAGAAGCCCGGAGGCCACCCGGTCGCTGTTCGCGAGCTTCGGCTTTTCCTTTGAGAACTTGCCGATTGGCAGGATCTCCCCGACGCAAGACCCCGAGATGGCGTTTTGGAATGCCTGCCCCCTCCTGTACGATGGCCGGCCCGCCGCAGAAGCGCCCGGCGCGGAAAGCCTGGTGGAAATATGGGGCTACGCGGTGGCCGCCCGCCGCGACATAGGGCAAGGCGCGGTCTACGCCTTTGGCGACGGCGATTTCATAAAGAACAAAAACTTGGAGAATGTGGAGACCTATCGCAAAGGCAATATCAATTTCGTCGGCGCGCTGCTCAGGGACATCGCCGGAGGCGCGGCCCGGCGGGAAGGGGGGGCAGACTCACATGACGGCGGGCAATAGCAATTCCCAGGACGCGAAGCGGCGGCGTACGCTTCCCCCGCCTGGACGCAAGGACGGGCGCGCCAGCCGCGCAAGCGCGGGCGCCCTGGATTTGTCCTGGCTTTCCTTGCTGTTTCTGTGCGCATTCTGGGTCGGCGCGTCCGGCATGTACGGGTCGCAGCCCGCATTCACGCTGTACCTGCCGCTTGCCGTTTTTTTTGCCGCTGCGTCCTTCCCTGCGGCCAAGTCGGCCAAGGCGGGCGCATTCCGCGCGAAGCCCGTCCTGCGGCGCGCCGGCCTGGGACTGGCGCAATGCGCCGTGGTTCTCCCGATCCAGGGCTTCGTCTTTGCCTTCGCCCACTGGTTTTTTGCCGCCCATCACGCGGAAAGCCTTTTCGCGGGCGTCAGCGGGATGCTCCTGAGACTCTGCGGCGTGGACGCGGTGGCGGAAGGCGGCCACATATACATTTCTTCCGCGCTCCAGACGATCGCGTTCTCCAGCGCGTGGGAAAAGACCGGAGCGGTCTATTTCGTACTCGCGTTGGCCGGAGGCTGCGCGCTCCTGGCGCTCAAGGCCGCCGGCCGGAAGCAATGCCTGCGCCTGCTCGCCGCGACGGTGGCATACGCGCCTTTGCGCTACAGCATGCTGCTGCTCTTTTACGCGAGCTATCGGATCCACGGAATTTTTTGGGAGCCGGTGATCACGCTGGCGTCCCTCCTGCCCTACGCGCTGTTTCTTTCCCGGATATTCGCCCCATTGCCGGCGGCGTC
>JAITJU010000205.1 GCA_031278735.1 Zoogloeaceae bacterium | reverse complement strand
GACGCCGCTCAACAACGCCCGTTCCGACAGCGCCCTGACGCCCGCGCTGCTCACCCGCTGCCTGTGGACTGCCCTGCAACGCCAGGATTATCGCTTCCTGCTGATCTTCGACCCGGTGGAAGGCTTGCGTCCCTATCCCAACGAGCCGGAGACGGTGGCGCTGGCGACCCGCCTCTTCGATCTGAAACTGCAAGAAGGCTTCATGCCCATGAGCCTGGATCGGCTGATTGGCATCATGAAGCGACTGACGCGGATGCGCGAGGCGCGCTGCGCCTTGCTGATCGATTTCGCTTCCCGTCTGGCGCGTCATCCCGACCAGTTGAGCGCGGAAGAACATGCCTTCTTTCTTGCCGCCGAGCGTCTGGCCGTCCATGCCGTGCCGATTGTCAGCCGTCCCGCCGCCGCGCGCAATGACAAGCCGCGCTTCAATCCCGTGCTCTGGCTCCTGAATCGCCCCCAAGACTTGCCTTCATGGTTCGCGCTGGACAATGCGCGGGTGGAAAGCCTGCATGTGGCGCTGCCGGATTTTGAAAGCCGCGCCGCGGCGGCAAACAGCTATTTCACCCTTTTCCGGGAAACGGAAAACGCCGATGCCGAAGCGCGGGAAACATTCGCCCACGCCTTTGCGCTTGCCACCGAGGGACTGCCGCTCACCGCGCTTTCCGACGCCGCCCAGCTTGCCGATCGGCAGAACATCGCCTACCACGATATCGAGGACGCCGTGCAGTGCTACAAGGTAGGGGCGCTGGAAAATCCCTGGAAAAAGCCCTATATGCGCGAGCGCATTCGCGGCGCGGCCGCCTTCATCGACAAGCGGGTCAAAGGGCAGGAACAGGCCGTGACCAAGAGCGTGGATATTCTCATGCGCTCCGTCATGGGATTGACCGGCGCGCAGGCCAAAAGCGGCGGCAACCGTCCGCGCGGAGTGTTGTTTCTCGCGGGGCCGACCGGCGTCGGCAAGACCGAACTGGCCAAGACCCTGACGCAACTGGTATTCGGCGACGAGCGCGCCTATATCCGCTTCGACATGAGCGAATTCGCCGAAGAACACGCGGGCGCTCGGCTTCTGGGCGCGCCGCCGGGCTACGTTGGTTTCGAGGCCGGCGGCGAACTGACCAACGCCGTGCGTGAAAAACCCTTTTCCCTGGTGCTGTTCGACGAAGTGGAAAAGGCGCATCCGCGCATTCTGGATAAATTCCTGCAAATTCTCGAAGACGGCAGACTCACCGACGGACGCGGCGATGTCGCCTACTTCTCCGAAACCATCCTGGTTTTCACTTCCAATCTCGGCATCTATGTCGAAGACGCAACCGGACAGCGGATGCAGAACGTCGCGCCGGACGATCCTTACGAGCGCGTGGAAGCGCGGGTGAAAGGCGCCATCGCCGATTACTTCAAATATCGCCTGTCGCGCCCGGAACTGCTGAACCGCATCGGCGACAACATCGTTGTTTTCAATTTCATCTCCGCGCCGGTGGCCGAACGCATTTTTACCGGCATGTTGGAAAACGTGACCAAACGGGTGCAGGAAGAACACAAGCTGCAACTCGAATTTGCTCCCGCCGCCCTCGAACAGCTCAAAATCTGGTGCGTCAGCGATCTTTCCAACGGCGGACGCGGCATCGGCAATCAGCTGGAGGCCTGCCTGATCAACCCCCTGGCGCGGGCGCTGTTTACGCTCGACCTGCAAGGGCGCGACGGCGTCATGGTGAAGGAACTGGGCAAGGACGAGAAAAATATCGTGACGGCGCGCCTGGAATGAAAAATCCGCTGCCGCTCATTCCGGCTGAATGGTTTCCTTGATATTGATGGCGGCAAGCCCGGGAACGAGTTTTTCGATGAAGGCATAGGCATAATCGCGCAGCCATGCGCCTTTGCGCACGCCAATGAGTGTGGTGTTCCGCGCGAACAGGGTTTCGGATTCCAATAGCGCCAGATCACGATCCTGCGACGGATCAAAAGCCATGCTGGCAATCAGCCCGATGCCCAACCCCAGGGCGACATAGGTCTTGATGACATCGGCGTCGATGGCGGAAAGCACGATGTCGGGCGCCAGCCCCGCCCGATCAAAGGATTCGTCGATGTGTGAGCGGCCAGTGAGTCCGGCGTGGTAGGTGATGATCGGGTATTTTGCGATGGTTTCCAGACTCAGCTTGCCCTTGGCGTGGATTTTCACGAGCGGATGATTCTGCGGCACGATCACCGCGTGCCGCCAGTGATAGCAGGGAAAGATCGCCAGCCTCTCCTCGTTCGACAACCCTTCGGTCGCGATGCCGACATCGGCTTCGCCCACGACGAGCATGTCGACGATTTCCTTGGGGCTGCCCTGATACAGCGCCAGATGCACTCGCGGATAACTTTCCTTGAACCATTTGATGACATCGGGCAGCGCGTAGCGCGCCTGGGTGTGGGTGGTCGCGATCACGAAATTGCCGCTCTCGCGATTGGAAAACTGATCGGCGATGTGACGCAGATTCTGGGTGTCGATGAGAATGCGCTCCACGACCCCGGAAAGCTCCCGCCCCGGCTCGGTCAGCCCCAGCAGACGCTTGCCGCGCCGGGTGAAGATTTCCACGCCCAGTTCATCCTCCAGATCCTTGATGTGCTTGGAAACGCCAGGCTGCGAAGTGAACAAGGCGCTTGCGACATCCGTAAGGTTGAAGTTCTGACGTATGGCTTCCCGCACGATACGCAATTGCTGAAAATTCATCGGTTTCCCCTTTATTTTCCCCTGATGCAAAAGTTTATTCAGTCTCGCTTAAAATAAAAAATAATAAAAAAATTATTGTTTATTCCTTAATGTTATAATTAGAAAACAGGGAATCAAATGACATGGGGCGGAGAAATCACCGGCGTTATGCGCCGCATACTTTTTGTCCCCGGTTCTTCATATTCTGTTGCCTGCGTGCAAAATCTCCTGAAAAATGCTGTTTCTCTGGCGTGGTTTGGGGTAGTATCGCCGCTGACCACGCGCTTGTCGGCTTGGTCGTTTCGGAGAAATCCGAAAACAGTCTCATTTTCTTTTTTCAAAACTGAAGGGGGTTACGCGAAGTGAATAAATCGGAATTGATTGACGCCATTGCTGCCGAAGCCAAGCTTTCTAAATCCGCTGCCGACAATGCGCTGGATGCAACCATCAAGGCAGTGACGACGGTTCTGAAGAAGGGCGATCGTCTCTCAT
>JAITJU010000175.1 GCA_031278735.1 Zoogloeaceae bacterium | reverse complement strand
GCTGGAAAACATTGCCGCGCCGCGCCTTTGCATCCAGACGGAAAAAGCGGAGGACGCAAAATTCATCCTGCTGCAGGTGAGCGACAATGGCGAAGGATTTCCGGCAGAGACGCTCGCGCGGGTGTTTGAACCCTACATCACCACCAAGCCGCGCGGGACGGGACTGGGATTGCCCATCGTGAAAAAAATCGTGGAAGAGCACCAGGGCGACATCGACATCGAGAACCAGGCGAAAGGCGGCGCGCACATCCGAATTCGCCTGCCCATCGCCGCGCGAGACATTCTGCCCCCCTCGGAAAAGGAAAAAAACAATGGCTGACATCCTGGTCGTAGACGATGAAATCGGCATACGAGAACTGCTTTCGGAAATTCTGGTCGATGAAGGGCACAGCGTGCGTCTGGCGGAAAACGCGGCCTGCGCCCGCAAGCAGCGCAACGAGCAGACGCCGGATCTGGTGCTGCTCGACATCTGGATGCCCGACACCGACGGCATTTCGCTGCTGAAGGAATGGAGCGCGAACGGTCAGCTCACCATGCCGGTGGTGATGATGTCGGGACACGGCACCATCGACACGGCGGTGGAAGCCACGCGCATCGGCGCGGTGGATTTTCTGGAAAAGCCCATCGCTCTGCAAAAGTTCCTCTCCACCGTGCAAAAAGCCTTGAAGCATGATCGCATTGGCCTGCGTCCTCCGGCCACGCTGGCGACGCTTGCCCACGCCCATATTTTCCGCGATCTGCAAAAACGCCTGCGGCTGGCCGCCATCTGTTCCAACACCCTCTTCGTCAAGGGCGGCACGGGCGCCATCGTCGAACTGTGCGCGCGCACCTTGCAGCGCCCGCATTCCGTCTGGCTGGATTTGCTCGAATACTCCGGCACGCTGAATCAGGAAGTGCTGAAAAAGACGGCGGGCGGATTGATTTACGTCAGCGATCTCGCCATCATGGGCAAGTTGCAGCAGATGAATCTGGCTTTCGCGCTGGAACGGCAGGGGCAATACAACATCCTCATCGTCGCCGCCGCTTCGCAGCCGCTGGAAAATCTGGCGCAGCGCGGCTGGGAATCCCCGATGCTGGCGCGTCTGCCGGAAGTCTGGATCACGCTGCCCGATTTGCGGGAACACGCGGATGACCTGCCGGAAATCGCCGCGGTTTTTCTGGGAATGCTGGTCGAGCGCCAAGAAGTGCCGTTGCGCAGCTTTTCCAGCGCGGCGCTGAACCTGCTGCGCCTGCGCTGGCCGGAACACAGGACGCCGCCGGAGATTTCACCCTGGAACGAATTGCAGGCGCTGATCCGCAATCTGGCGCTGACCACGCTGGAGGAGGAAATCTGCGAAGAGGACATCCTGCGTTTTCTGCCGCCGGAAACGACAGCCGACGCCAAGGCGATCCCGCTTTCGCCGGAAGAAATCGAAACCCTGTTCGCGCTGCCCGCGCGCGAGGCGCGCGAGACGTTCGAGCGGCATTATTTTCGCCGCCTGCTGACCACGGAACAGGGCAACATCACGCGCGTGGCGGAACGCGCCGGCCTGGAGCGCACCCACCTCTATCGCAAACTGAAACAACTGGGCGTCGCCGCCGGGCGGCGTCACGATTAGCGCGGAACATCCCATGAAAATCATTCTTCTCGGCGCCGGACGAGTCGGCGCCGGCGTAGCGGAAAGCCTGGTGTCGGAAGAAAACGACATTACCGTGATCGACTGCAACGGCGAGGCGCTCGCGGCCCTGCAGGACAAGCTGGATCTGCGCGCCGTCACCGGCAACGCCGCCTATCCCTCCGTGCTGAAAAGCGCGGGCGCGGAAGACGCCGATCTCATCATCGCCCTGACCCAGAGCGACCAGACCAATCTCGTCGCCTGCAAAATCGCGCAGAGCATCTTCAACATCCCCATTCGCGTGGCTCGTCTGCGTTCGCAGGATTTTCTCGAGGACGAGCGCCTGCTCGCGCCGGAAAACTTCGCGGTGGATTTCACGATTTGCCCGGAACAGATCGTCACCGATTACATCGCGCGTCTGGTCGAATTCCCGGAAGCCTTGCAGGTGACGGATTTTTCCAATGGCCGGGTATCGCTGATTGCCGTGCGCGCGAAAGAAGGCGGTCTCCTGGTCTCCAAACCCATCCGGGAAATGCGCGCTCATCTGCCGCTGGGCACAGACGCCCGCATCGCCGCCATTTTCCGCCGCGACAAGCCCATCATCCCGAATGGCGACGTGCGCTTGCAGGCGGGCGACGAGGTATTCGTGCTTGCCGCCGCCGAGCACATCCGCGCCGTGCTGCGCGAAATCCGCCAGCACGAAACGCCCGTGCGCCGCATCATGATCGCGGGCGGCGGCAATATCGGCCTTCGGGTCGCCGCCGCGCTGGAGGATCGTTACGAAGTCAAGATCATCGAACAATACCGCGAGCGCGCCGATGAAGTCGCCGGCGCCCTGAAAGACACCCTGGTGCTTTGCGGCGGCGCAACCGACGAGGATCTGCTGGAACAGGAAAACGTCGCGGAAATGGATTTGTTTCTGGCGCTCACCAACGACGACGAAGACAACATCATGGCCGCATCGCTGGCCAAGCGCATGGGATGCGGTCGGGTCGTCGCGCTCATCAATCGCGGCGCGTATGCCGACATGATGCAGGGCGGCCCCATCGACATCGGCATTTCCCCGGCGCACGTCTCCATCGGCGCGCTGTTGGCGAGGGTGAGAAAAGGAGATGTCGTTGCCGTCCATGCCCTGCGGCGCGGCGCGGCGGAGGCGCTGGAAATGGTGGCGCACGGCGACAAGGGCAATTCGCGGGTCGTTGGACGGCGCATCGACGAGATTCCCTGGCCGGACGGCGTCACCGTCGCCGCGCTGGTGCGCGATTTCGATTGCGTCACGCCCATCGAGGTGCGCGACGACGGCACCGTAGACCGCCGCATGGGGCGCGTCGAAATCGCCCACGACGACTCCGTCATCCAGCCCGACGATCATGTCATCGTCTTCTGCGCCCGGAAAAAACTGGTGAAAAAAGTCGAACAGTTGTTTCAGGTCGGGTTTCACTTCTTCTGAGCAAAAATCCCATGCCGCGCATCCTTGTCCCTCCCCGCCCGCCCGCAAGCGGACAAAAAAAACGCCTGTTCTGACCGCCGGACATCATGGAACGCTTTTTCCCCGTTTTTCGCGCCCTGGGACAATTGCTGTCCCTCTTTTCGCTCACGCTCCTGATTCCGCTGGTTTTTGCCCATATCCTGAATGACGGCGCGGAATCGGCCTATGACCTCGCCTTTGTCGCCACGCTGGCCTGTGGCCTGACGCTCCACGGCGTCACCTGGCGTTTCCGGCGCGATCTGAACGTGCGCGACGGCTTCTTGCTGGTGGCGCTGGCCTGGTCGGTGCTGCCGGTGTTCGCCGCCATTCCGTTCTACAGCCAGCTCGACGTCAATTTCACACGCGCCTATTTCGAGGCGGTTTCCGGGCTTACGGCCACGGGCGCGACGATACTGACGCGGATCGACGCCCTGCCGCCTTCCATCAATCTCTGGCGGCACCTGATCATCTGGATGGGCGGCATGGGGCTGATTGTGCTGGCGGTCGCCATTCTTCCCATGCTCGGCATCGGTGGCCGCCAGATGTTCAAGGCCGAGATTCCCAGCCCGATGAAGGACACCAAGCTCACGCCCCGCATCGCCCAGACCGCCAAGGGACTCTGGCTGGTGTATGTCGGCATCACCAGCGTCTGCGCGCTTGCCTACCGCTGGGCGGGCATGGGGGATTTCGACGCCGTCTGCCACGCCTTTTCCACCATCGCCCTGGGCGGTTTTTCCACGCATGACCAGAGTTTCGCCTACTGGAACTCGCCGCTCATTGAAGGCATCGCCATCGTTTTCATGCTCATCGCCGGAATGAATTTCTCCACCCACTATGTCGCCATCATCGGCAGGGACGCGCGCACCTATCTGCGCGATCCGGAAATCCTCTGGTTTCTCGGCGTCCTGCTGATCAGCGTATTGTTGATTACCTTTTATCTCTGGGGCTTTCAAATCTATGAATCCAGCACCATAACCCTGCGTTACGCCGCCTTCAATCTCATTTCCATCGCCACGAGCGCCGGGTTCGCCAACACCGATTACAGCCTGTGGCCGTTTTTCGCGCCCCTGTGCATGTTGTTTCTGTGCAGCTTCGTTTCCTGTTCCGGCTCGACGGGCGGCGGCATCAAGATGATGCGCGCGGTGCTGCTCTACAAGCAGGTCTACCGCGAACTGTTGCGCGCCATGCATCCGAACGCCGTGCACCCGGTGAAGCTGGGCGGTCGCTCGGTGCCGCAAAACATGCTCTTCGCCGTGCTGGCCTTCAGTTTCATCTATATGGCGAGCCTGGTCGCGCTGACGCTGGCGATGAGTTTTTCCGGCCTGGAAATCGTCACCGCGTTTTCGGCCATCGTCGCTTCCCTGAACAACACCGGCCCCGGTCTGGGACAAGTCGGCCCCGCCGGAAATTTTTCGTCGCTGAACGATTTTCAGCTCTGGGTGTGCACCTTCGCCATGCTGCTGGGGCGCCTGGAGATTTTCACCCTGCTGGTCGTGCTGATGCCCGCGTTCTGGAAGAAATAAATCCCGATGACAGAAGACAAGGAACCGGCAACGGCAGGGCAAGCGGCGGCTTTCCCGCCGCCTTCCGTTTCCCGTCTTCCATCCCCTGGACGGCGCATCATCACCCTGGCGTGGCCGGTTTTCATCGCGCAAATCGTCGGCATCGGCATGACGTTGGCGGACACCTTGATCGTGGGGCGCCACTCCACGGCGCACCTGGCGGCGGTAGCGGTAGGCGGCAGCCTCTACATCACCCTGATGCTGGGCATGAGCGGCGTCTTGATGGCGCTGGGCCCCATCATCGGCCAGCACTACGGCGCGGGACAGGTCGACGCCATCGGCGCGGACATCCGCGAAGGCTTCTGGCTGGCGCTGGCGCTTGCCGTCATCGGCATGGCGCTGCTCGCCTTTCCGCATTTTCTGCTTGCGCCCGCGCGGCTTGCGCCGGAAATCGAGCGCGTCGCGGTCGATTATCTGCGCCTGCTGGCCTTGTCCCTGCCCGCGCTGCTGGGGTTTCGCGTGTTTCAGGCGACGGCCAACGCCCTGGGGTTCCCCGCACCGCTGATGTACATCGCGCTGCTGGAGACGCTGGCGCACGCCGTCATCGCCTGGATGCTGGCGGGCGGACATGGCGGCCTGCCCGCGCTGGGCGCGCGTGGGGCGGCATTGTCGCAACTCCTGGTCAACTGGGTGAGCCTGGGTCTGGCGCTGTATCTGCTGGCGCGTCACCGGCGTTTTCTTCCGTTTGCCGCCTTTGCCCGCCTCACCCTGCCGCGCTGGACGAATCAGCGCGCCCTGCTGCGCCTGGGCATTCCCATGGGCTGTTCCTACCTGATCGAGATCAGCGCCTTCACCCTCATGGCGTTTTTCATTGCCCGTCTGGGTGCGGATGCGGTCAGCGCCTACCGCGTCGCCGCCAACATCTCCGCCGTGACCTACATGCTGCCGCTGGCGCTGGCAACGGCAACCGCCGCCCTCACCGCCCAGGCCATCGGCGCGCGCGACGAGCCGCTGGCCTGGCGCACCATCCGCGCCGGACAACTGGTCGGCGTTTTTGCCGCGCTTTTCGTCGCCCTCCTCCTCTATAACCTGCGAATTCCCATTGCCCGCCTCTCGAATCCCAATCCCCAGGTCGTCGCGATGGCGGCGGGCATGATGATCTACATCGCCGCCTACCAGGTCTTCGACGCCATCCAGACCATCGCCGCCTTTGCGCTGCGCGCCTGCAAAATCAGCTTCCTTCCCCTTTGCATACATCTGTGCTGCTATCTGGGTCTCGGTTTGGGTCTGGGATACTGGCTGGCCTTTCACGCGCCGGAGCCGCAGGGCGCTCCCGGATTCTGGCAATCCATCGTCATCGCCACCATCGTCGCCGCCCTGCTGCTGGGCAGCCTTCTGCTCATTGTGACGCGGGAATGGGACAAGGGGAAAACACCGGAGAACAAAAGACGGAAGATGGTATAACCCGCGCGGGCGCTTTCGCGCCCGGCAATGAATCCGTCCTCTGTCCTTCCCCTGAAGTCTTCGTCGCCCGCTGGAAGAACAATGGCCTTGGATGTTTAAGGATTTATCCGTAAATTAAGATACAATCCTGATGCCCCCGCAACGCGACACAGGAGAAAGGGATGTCAAAGGCGCATGTCAATTCATGGGAAGTGACGGACGAGTTCTGGAAAC
>JAITJU010000172.1 GCA_031278735.1 Zoogloeaceae bacterium | reverse complement strand
AGGCGGCATCGGCGCAGGATTCCGGCGCGGGGTCGGTTTCCGCGCGGGGCGTTTGGGTCGTTTCTTCGGCGGATGCGGCATCCGCCGGGGCTTGCGCTTGAGTGGCGTTGTCTTTGCTCATATGAAAAAGGCTCCCATGAATGACCCCGACTGTGGGGATGGAAAAAGTTTTTTCAAGAGCAGGCCAGGATTTTGTTAGCATTCCCGTTTTGACGCCGAACGTCGACGGGTAACGGGATTGAGTAATATGGAAAGCATTGGTAAATATCACGTCATTCGGGAATTGGGCAAGGGCGCGACCGCCGTGGTCTATCTCTGCCAGGACCCGGATATCGACCGGCAACTGGCCGTCAAGGTCGTGCAGTTCACGCACAAGAACGTGGCGGTTTCCCGGCGCTTGCGCAAGCTCTTTCGCACGGAGCGCATGATTTCCGAGCGACTCAACCATCCCAACATCGTGCGGGTCTATGACGCCGAAGTGCAGGACAATCAGGCGTATATCGCAATGGAATATGTGGACGGCGTTTCCCTGGAGGAATTCTGTCACATCGACAACCTGCTGCCCCTGCACCGCACCATCGGCATCATTTTCAAGTGCTGCATGGCGCTGGATCACGCTTACCATCACGGCGTCATCCACCGCGACATCAAGCCCGCCAATATCCTGGTGGACAAGGAGGACAATCCCAAGATTGCCGATTTCGGTCTGGCGATCAACATCAACAAGGACATGGATCGGGATTCCACCTTCGTGATGGGCGTGGGGTCTCCGGCCTACATGTCGCCAGAGCAAATCAAGGCGTATCCGCTCAACCAGAAGACCGATCTCTATTCCCTGGGCGTGGTGCTGTTTCAGATGCTCACCGGACGGCTGCCTTTCCGGGCGCAGGATCAGGCAACCCTGGTGTACAAAATCATGAACATGGACCCGCCGGTCGCCTCGCACATGAACCCCAATGTGCCGGCCAAGCTCGACATCATCCTCAAGAAGGCGCTGGAAAAGAATCTCTACAGCCGCTACAGCAACGGCGCGGAATTCGCCAAGGAACTGTCTTCGGTGCGCTACAAGATCATGAGCGACAACGAAGATTACGCGCGGCAGGATAACGAGCACTTTTCCGCCCTGCGCAAGCTGGAATTCTTCCTCGAATTTGAAAACGTGGAACTGTGGGAAATCCTGCGTTCCGCGGTGTGGCGCAATATCGACAAGGGCATCGCCGTGATGCGCGAGGGCGAAGAGGATCGGCGTTTCGGCATTCTGGTCGCGGGGCAAGTGGAAGTCTCGTGCGAAGGCAAGGTGCTGTGCCGCCTGGGCGCGGGCGAAATCGTCGGCGAGATGGCCTACCTTTCCCCCGAAGAGGGCAAGCGCGGCGCGACGGTAGTGACGCTGGAACCCTGCCGCTTCGTGGAAATCAGCGGCCCGGCGCTGGCAATGGCTTCGGATGAACTTCAGGAACGAATGCGCAACGCCCTGACCGCCAAAATCATCACCCGCCTGCGCGCCGCCAATCGGCGCCTGCTGGAAGCCAAGGAAGCCGTAGACGCCTTGAGCGGCAGCGCGCCGCCGCAAGGCGACGGCAGTCTGAAACTTGAACTGGCGCCATGAGCGGGATCAGAGACTGAGGATCGGCGGAAAATCCCCGGCAAGCGGCATTCCAGAAGATCAGGATTTGTTTCATGCGCATCGACAAGCGCGTTATGGGCGGCGCGTTATGGGCGGCGATCAGGCGGCGAATTTCCGGTTCCCGGATTCAAAAGAAGTCATCACATGCCTTCGCCAGAGGGAGAAGAAGATGTTTCGCCAGATACGCGGCCACCGGCGCGGCCACCGCGTCGCCCATGGCCTTGTATCCGTCGTTGGGCGCGCCGGGAAGCCTGAATGTTTCCGGCGCGCCCATCAGCCGCGCCGCCTCGCGCGGACTGAGAATGCGGGTTCTCCATTCATCGCCCTGCCGGATCACAAGGTATTGCCTGCTGCTGCCCCCGCCTGGCGTGCGCAGGCATCCGGCGATGTCGTCAAAACGCAGTTCCAGAACCTGTTTGCCGTTGCGAATCCTTTTGTAGCCCGGAACGACGCGCATGTTTTCTTCTTCGAGCCGTTGCAGGTGTCTGGCGGGAATCAGCGCGAGATTCCTGCGGCTCGTGGCCGCGTCGTGGCAAGGCAATGAATGGTCCACGATGCCGGAAAGCGTGACGCCGCGTTTTTCCGGCTCCGGCAGGCGCCACCAAATCCAGCCTTCGAGACCGGCGGAGATTTCCCGGATTGCCCTGGAATGCGCCCACCCGGGTTGATCGGAAACAAGCGTTGCGGGAATCGGCAATCTGGAATCCGCCGCGACAACGAACACGCGCGGACGGGATTGCGGCAGCCAGCGAGCCGCGTCGAGCAACAAGGCGCCGACCTTGTAGCCTCGCCTGGCCAGCGCCGCATGCAGTTCCCGGTAATGCGCGCCTTTGTTTGCGGAAACGAGTCCAGCCACATTTTCCGCCGCCAATATGGGCGGGCGTTCCGGCATTTCGTCCATGACGCGCAGCCATTCCCAGACGAGTCCGCTGCGCGTCGCCCGGATGCCTTTGCCGTTGCCGGCCAACGACAAATCCTGACAGGGAAAGCTGGCCCATGAGAGCGGACAGGCGGGAAGATTTCTGCCGCGGATTTCCGTGATGGAGCATTGCGCAAATTCGGCGCCGCCGTGGTTGGCCATGAACACCGCCGCCTTCCTGGGGCAAATGTCGTTTGCCCATATTGCCTTGAAACAGGGAGACAGCGCGTAACTCACCAGGCCGCTGCCGGCAAAGAAATCAAGAAATGGCAAGCGGCCATCTTCTCCCCGCGCCTGACGGGTTTCTTCCGCCAAACGTCCGGCTTCGCGGGACGGGGGCTGCAACGGCGCGCTCATGACATTGTCGGCTGCCGCAAAACGGCGCGCAATCGCGCCTGTAACGCGGAAACCTCTTTCAATTCGCATTCCCATATGGTCAGAACACGCCAGCCCTTCATTTCGAGAAGCGACTTATTCATGGCGTCGCGGGCAACCGTTCCGGCAAACTTGGCGCTCCAGTACTCGGTATTGGAAGCGGGCGTCGTCGCCCGCTTGCAGGAGTGCCGATGCCAGAAACAGCCATGCACGAAAACCACCGTCCTGAACCGGGGCAGGACAATATCCGGCTTTCCCGGCAAATCCGCCCGTTGCAGCCGGAACCGGTATCCCATGCCGTGCAGCAAGGCGCGCGCCATTTTTTCAGGTTGCGTGTCCTTGCCCTTGACCCGCGCCATCGTCCAACTGCGTTTTTCCGGGCTTATCTTGTCCATGCGGGCGCTTTTGCCTTCTCCTCAAAACTCGTCCAGCAGGATGTTTTCCCGCTCGACGCCGAGATCGGTGAGCATCCTGATGACCGAGGCGTTCATCATCGGCGGGCCGCACATGTAGAACTCGCAGTCTTCCGGCGCGGGGTGATTCTTCAGATAGTTTTCAAAGAGCACGTTGTGGATGAAGCCGGTCGGCCCTGTCCAGTTGTCCTCCGGCAAGGGGTCGGAGAGCGCCAGATGCCAGGTGAAATTGGGGTTGTCGGCTTGCAACTGGTTGAATTCCTCAACGTAGAAGGCTTCGCGCAAGGACCTTGCGCCGTACCAGAAGCTCACCTTGCGTTTCGTTTTCAGGCGTTTCAACTGGTCGAAGATGTGCGAGCGCATTGGCGCCATGCCCGCGCCGCCGCCGATGAACACCATCTCGGCTTCGGTTTCCCTGGCGAAGAATTCGCCGAAGGGGCCATAAACGGTGATTTTGTCGCCCGGTTTCAGATTGAATACGTAGGAGGACATCTTGCCTGGCGGGATGTCGTCGCGGTTGGGCGGCGGCGAGGCGACGCGGATGTTGAATTTGACGATGCCTTTTTCTTCCGGGTAGTTCGCCATCGAATAGGCGCGGATGGTCGGCTCGTCGACTTTCGAGACATAGCGCCACATGTTGAACTTGTCCCAGTCGGCGCGGTATTCGGGCTGGATGTCGAAATCCTTGTACTGGACCGTGTGCGGCGGGCATTCGAGCTGCACGTAGCCGCCGGCGCGGAAATTGACGTGCTCGCCTTCGGGGAGCCGCAGGGTGAGTTCCTTGATGAAGGTGGCGACGTTGGGGTTCGATTCCACCGCGCATTCCCATTTCTTGACGCCGAAGACTTCTTCCGGCACGCCGATCTTCATGTTCTGCTTGACCGCCACCTGGCAGGAAAGCCGCCAGCCCGCGCGCGCGTCGCGGCGGGTGAAATGGGGGGCTTCGGTGGGCAGCATGTCGCCGCCGCCCTCGAAGACCTGGCATTTGCACTGTCCGCAGGTGCCGCCGCCGCCACAGGCGGAGGAGAGAAAGATGCCGTTTCCCGCCAGCGTTTGCAGGAGTTTGCCGCCGGCAGGCACGGTGACGTCGCGCTCGCCGTTGATGGCGATGGCGACATCGCCGCTATTGACCAGCCAGGCGCGGGCAACGAGAATGATGCTCGCCAGCGCGAGCACCACGGCAGTAAACATGCCGATGGCAAGTATGATTTCCTGGGTCATGGGTTTTCCTTGAAGTCGTGCGTTACCGGAATCCGGCGAGGATATTTTCCCCCGGAATGGTCATGGTTGTCGACGGGGCGAGGCGGTCCGGCGGAGGAATCGGCGGCGCGGCGTTCCCCGGAATGCCCGCCGCGCCCGGAACGGCGGCGGATGGCGTCGATCGTCGCCTATCGTGGTCGGCTTTCGGGATCGGCGTCGTGGGAAAACCTCGTTCAGATCTGTTCCAGCTCGATGTTGAGCGTCCGAATGCGGTAGGCGATCTGGCGGGGCGTCATGTTGAGGAGGCGCGCGGCCCTGGTCTGCACCCATCCGGCATGTTTCAGCGCATTGATGACGCGTTGGCGTTCGGAGCGTTCGTCTTCCTGTGCGGCATTCTGGCGGGGGATGGTTCCGGCGTCCGCGCCCGTGTCTTCCGGGAATGCCTCCGTCGTTCGTTCCGGCGGGGCAGGGCGGTTGCGGCTGACCGGGTACGCGCGGGAGGCGATTCGTTCCCGTTGCGGAAAGCGGATCAGGGTCGTGTCGATGATGCCGTTCTCGGAGAGCACGGCGGCGCGTTCCAGGCAGTTTTCCAGTTCCCGCACATTGCCAGGCCATTCGTAGTGCGCAAGGCTGCGCAGGGCCGCATCGTTCAGGGTGAGTTTGCGTTTTTGTCCGTTGGCGATCCTGGCAAGCAGATGGCGGCTGATTTCGGGAATGTCTTCCGGACGTTCGCGCAGGGGCGGCAGGTAAAGCGGCATGACATTCAGGCGATAGAAAAGGTCTTCGCGGAAATTGCCCGCTTCGACCGCCGTTTCCAGATCGCGGTGGGTGGCGGCAATGATGCGGACATCGACCTTGATGCTGCGGCTGCCGCCGACCCGCTCGAATTCACCTTCCTGCAATACGCGCAGGAGCTTCGCCTGGAAGGCCGGGGAGATTTCGCCGATTTCGTCCAGAAACAGCGACCCGCCGTCCGCCTGCTCGAAGCGCCCCTTGCGGCTGCCGATAGCGCCGGTGAAGGAACCGCGTTCATGACCGAAAAGCTCGGATTCCAGCAGGTTTTCGGGCAGCGCCGCGCAGTTCAGTTTCACCAGCGGGCCAGCGGCGCGGGGCGAATTGTAGTGAATGGCGTTGGCGATCAACTCCTTGCCGGTGCCGGTTTCGCCGCGAATCAGTACCGTGGTGTTCCATTTGGAGACCAGCCGCACCTGCTCGAAGATGCGGCGCATGGCGGCGGATCGCCCGGCGATGCTGTCCATGCCGTGCTGCTGGCGCACCGTGCGGCGCAGGGAATCCCGTTCTTCCTGCATGGAGCGTTTTTCCTGCTCCACTTGCAGGG
>JAITJU010000152.1 GCA_031278735.1 Zoogloeaceae bacterium | reverse complement strand
GTCAATGATTTTTTCATTGGCCAGCGCACGCATGTTTCCGCTCGTTATATCCTCAAACACGCGGGCACGCAGGAGCCGCAATCATCGAGCGGCGTCATCGTTTCCACGGGAATGGGTTCCACCGGCTGGATGAAAAGCGTCATTGCCGGCGCGGCGCGCATTTCGTCGTCGGTCATTGGTCGTCCCTACGGCGCGGCGCAGGAAAGCGAGAACCTGATGACGGAAGACGAGGGGGATGGGGAGGACGGCGCCTTGCTCATGGCGGCGGCTGCGCCTCCGCCTCCGCCTCCGGCGCCCGCGGATTATGGCGGCAAGGAAGACGCCCGCGAGACTGCCATGCTCCGGCGTGTGAAAATATCCGTCGCGCCGCGCAAAAAAAGTTACGGCCCTTCAGAACTGTACAGTGTGATCGGCAAGTGGGGCAGCGACGAACTCATTTTTGCCGTGCGCGAGCCTTTCCCCAGCAAGAGCACGGGATCCAACCTGGTGTTCGGTAAAATCTCGCGCGACGCGCCCTTGCGAATCGAATCCCTGATGGGCGAAAACGGCGTCATTTTCAGCGACGGCATGGAAAACGATTTCCTTGTCTTCAATTCCGGCACGGAAGCGGTAATCACCCTTTCAGAAAAGCGCGGACACGTCGTGTTGTGACGCGCGCGGCGAACCGGCGCGACGCCTCAGTTCGCCAACGCCTGTTCGTTGTTTTCTCTTCCGCGCTTTCGGACAAACAGCCACCATAGCAGCGGCAGGGACAGCATGGCCGCCTGCGCGCCCAGGCCTTGCGCGGTGGGGGCGATGCCCAGCCAGTTGATGTGCGGAAAGCCGGAAAGGTAAATGCCGGCAATCCAGCCCGCGGCCTGAAGCTCAACGATGGCCTGTCCCAGAAAGATGACGGCAAGGCCATAGAGCAGGGCGGAAGTAACGCCGAAAAAAAGCCGGAAGGGCAGATGCAGCGCCGCGTGCCGCATCAGGAAAAAGAAGGCGACGAGCAGGAGGGCGGCAACGCCCAGACCCGCGTAAAGGAACGCCTCCTGTCCCGGCGCCTGCAGGGCCAGCGCGTGATAGAACAGCACGGTTTCCGCGCCTTCCCGATAGACCGCCAGACAAGCCGCGCCGGAAAGCGCCAGCAGGGAACCCTTGCCCAGGGCGGCGTCCATTTGCCGGGCGATCCATTCTTCCCAGCGTCTGGCCTCCCGCTTGGCGAACATCCAGCAACTCACATAGAACAGCACGGCGCAGGCGATCAGCATGGTGACGCCTTCCACGACCGCCAGCGGCGCGCCCGTCGATTGCAGCAGATTATTGACCGCCCAGCCGGTCAGAAGAGAGAGGGGAATGGCGGCAATGACGCCCGCGTGAATGACCCAGACCCGATCCGCCGCGCCCGCGCGCCGCAGATAGGCGGCCAGCGCGCTGACCACCAGCATGGCCTCCGCGCCCTCCCGCAGCAGGATGGTCAGCGCCTTCAGAAAGGTGCCGCCGCCGCTGGCCTGTTCGGTTTCGGCGTAAAGCGTCCGCGCCGCCGCGAGTTTTGCTTTCAGCGCCTGCCAGGAGGCTTCCAGTTGCGCTTTCGGCACGCCGCGCATGGCGTTGCCGTTCACAGCGCCGAAGAGCACTTCCAGCTCGTTCTTGAGCGAGGAATCCTTGACCCCCAAATCCAGTTCCAGCGCCTCAAAATGGTTGAAATAAAGCGCCGAGAAAGTGTTCGCGGCGGCGAGCGCGTTGGCCGGATCGTAGGCTTCGACGGCGGCCTCCCCATCCGTCAGGATGTCGCCGATGATTTCATCGCCGCCGCGATCGGCATGGCTGGACATGGAAAAACACAGGCAGGCAAGAAGGAACGCCAGCGCGGGGAAGCGGAAAAGGGAAGACGAACGCGTGGCCGGGACGCAGCCCTTCGGCGCCGTCGGGATAATCGTTTGCATCATCGAAACCTCACTTATTGAGCAGGAAAGGCAACAGGGAAGGCGGGAGATCCAGGCTGAATTCCGGGGAAGGATCGGCGGGAACGCCCCGTTCGGATACGTGCAGCATGCCGTGGGACGAGCGGCAGATAATGGCTTGCACCCGGAACTGGGGCGGAAGCGTATCCCAGTCGATGCGCATGAACCATCGCGCGTCGCGCCAGCCGTCATTGGCCGACACGGCGATGCCCGCAACCTTCATCTCGACCCAGGAATCCGCAGGCGCGTCCCGGAGGGGAAAGTCATCCGGCGCCCAAGCCGCGTACCGCTCTGTTTTGCCCGGCGTCAGGACGCCCGCTCCCGGCTGCCAGGCGACTCGGGTTTTTTCCGCCTCCCATATCCACGGGTTCAGGGCGCGCATATCCGCGTACGTATGCACCGCGTGATGCAGCGCCGGCCAGTTGACCGCCAGATTTTTTTGCGCGCGCGGGGCGGCTTCGCCGGGGAAGCTGTGTTGGGCTTCCAGCATGATTTCCCGCACATCGTATGGGCTTTCATTGACGAAGCGATATTCCAGCACCTGCCGTCCGCCGTATGGGTAGAAGCGGAAATCCTGGAGCCTGAGTCGGGAGAAGGCGGATTCCGCCGCCGCGCAGAGCGTCTCCTGCTTTTCCCGGAGCTGTTTCGATTCCGTTTTCTGGATGATTTCCCTTTTCTCCGCGAGCGTCATCCGGCTTCGCTCGAAGGCAAGCTCGATGATTCCCTCCGCGCTTTTTCCGGCCAGCGCCTGCCTTGTCAGGGCAGCTTGGTAATCATCGGGAAACAGACGCTCATCCGGTTTCAGCAGCTCGCGCGCGACCCGAAAGGGACGGATGGGATGCCGGGCGGTGGGCGGCAGCGCGGCAATGACTTCCCTGCCCGTCGCCTTTGCCAGGCTTGCCGCCTCGATTGCGCGGGCGAGTGTCGTCTGCTCCGCGTGACTCAAGGATGCTTCCATTTTCAGGAGGGAAGCCAGCATGGCCGCCCGGCTGCTGCCGTCTACCCGCGGCGGATCGGCGGGCGGCGCGTCGCCGCAGCCGGAAAAAAGGAGCAAGACCGCCACCGCCGCGCTCACAATCATTCTCCGCTTTCTCATGAGGCGCTTTCGGGCGTCTGCCTCGGACGTGTCGGCACCGCCGTCGGCGTTGATTGCGGGGCGCTTCCCTGGATCGCCATCAGAAGGTTGTAGAGCCTGCGGGCGGCAACCCGGAGGCGTTCGGGGGCGTCGGCGCGATCCCTGGCGTAGCGCCAGTCCGTCCACGCCGCGGCGAGATTATGCATTTCCCCGGCCAGAAGCGGCTGCGCGGCGCCGACGCGGCGCGCGAAGTTGCTGGGGCATTCCCATTCCGCGCATGGGAATCCGTGCCGCCGCAATAGTCGGCAGAGCCGTCGCCATTCCCGTTCGGGCGGCGGCAGGCGGCGATTGGCGCGCAGTCTGGCAAGCGCCTGCCCGGCGAGCATCACCAGCGCGCTGCCCAGCGTCGCGCAGCCCAGGAGCCAGAGCCAGGCGAATCCGCCGCTCATGCCGCCAAGCAGGGATTGCTGCGTCTGGGCGTCGAGACGGAATATCCAGCGCCCCAGAAAATCGCCCAGGTTGGGCAGCGACCCGCTCTTTGTCGCGGACGCGGGCGCAAGGAGGACGTTGAATGCGCCGGGCGCTTCTTCCTTGCCGCTCTGACGGCCTGACGCGGGCGCTTGCGGTTTTGCCGGTTCTGTTCGGGGCGCGCTTTCGGCGGGATTTTTCCGTGTCGGCTTGGGTTGAGTCTGCGTCGCGGCGGGCGCGCCAAAGCGTTCCGGCGCGATCAGGTCGATGGGATCGATGCGTTGCCAGCCGCGTTTTTCTTCCCAGATTTCCGCCCAGGCGTGGGCGTGATTTTTCTTGACGATTACATAATCGGTCAAGGCCATCAGCTTGCCGCCCCGATAACCGGCGACGAGCCGCGCCGGAACGCCCGCGGCGCGCATCAGGAAAACGAAGGTTCCGGCGTACAGATCGGCGTTGCCCGCGCGCGCCGCGAACCAGAAATGATCGAGCGCGTTTTCGCCTTCCTGAAAATCGAACCGCTCGCGCAACCGGTAGCCTTCCTGCGCGAGCGAGGCAAGGACGCGCCTGTAGCGTTCCTCGACGGGCAAGGCGGCAAGCTCCGCGCCCAGCGCCCTGAGGCGCGGATTGCCTCGCGCGGGCAGGGCGAGCGCGCGCTGGCGCAGCGCCTCCGGCAAAACGCCGCCTTCCGCCTCCCAATCCAGCCACGAACTCAGTTGGTAGCTTGCCTCTTCTTGCACCGAACGATGCGCGAGCACTTGCCAATCCGCGCTGATGAAGGCTTCGCTGGTCAGACGGGCGGGCAGATCGAGGCCATAGAGCCAGAGGCGATCATGCGGCGTGAGACGGACGCGGTAGCGGATTTCCTGCGTCTTGCGCTTCAGGGTCGCGGCAAAGGCGCTGGCTTTCGTCCATCCCTTGCGCATCAGGGCGCGTCCTTGTCCCTTTTCGTATTCCGCGTCCAGATGCCATTCCTGCCCGTCGAAATCGTAATACACCGGACCGCGCCAATAGAGGAGGCTCGTCGGCGGCACCCAGTTCTCGAATTCGGCGACGAGCACCGGCTGGCTTTCGGAGACGCCGGTTTGCGTCTGTCCCTGGCCAGGCTTCAGGCGCGTGGAGACGCCCAGTCCCTGATTGGATTTTTCCAGTCCCAGCGTGAGCGGCAGACCGAAGGAGAGGCCGATGTCCCATAACGGGCCGGGAATGCGCGGAAAGAAGAGAAAGAGCACCGCCGCCAGCGGCAGCGCCGCGAGGATGCGCGGCGCGTTGCGCCCCAGTGACGCGAGCAGGGATTTTTTCACCGTTTCTTCTTGCGGGGAAAGGGTTGTGTTTTCCAGCGTGTGCAGGGCAAGGAGCGGCAGCAGGAAGATGAGGAGGAGGCCGATCCATTCGTTCCACTGCAAAAGGCCGATGGCGCCCGCGACGGACAGAGCGGCGGCAAGGAGGGCGAATTCGCGCGGACTTCTCGCCTCGGCCCATTTCAGGGTCAGCACGAAAAGGAGGGCAATCCGCAAGGTGAGCGCGTCCAGCCAGCCATGCAGAAAGCCGCAGGCGGCCACGACGCCGGCCAGCAGGAGCAGGCGCAGGCTCGCCGCCCAGGCGCGGGGCGGCAGAAGGCGGCTCGCCAGCGCCAACAGGAGCGGCGGCCACACCAGCAGCGGCAGGACGGGCGCGTGACTTGCCAGCGCAAGGAGGAGCAGCGGGAGGCAGGAAACGGCGGCGGGATCGAATCTTCCGTTTGACTTCGTTCCCTGTCCGGCGGCGCTCGTCCGGGAGAAAAGGGGAGGCGACACGTTTCTGTCCGCCGTCGTCGATGGCGTCATTGTTTCGGGATGACCGCGCGACCGCCGTAGAGGTTCCAGGCGATGATGTCGTCGCCGTTTTCAACGCCGTCCGGCCCCAGGGAAAAGAGTTCCCAGGCGTGTTCGGCGCCGGGGTTGCGATACTGGTACGGGTGCCCCCAGGGGTCTTTCGGCAGAAAGGGAATCTGGCCGCTGTCGACCAGATACGAAAGGCCCGTCTCGGTGTTGGGCATATGGGGGCTGAAGATCAAGAGGCTTTTCAGGGCGCGGATGTCGTCGCGGGCGCGGCTGTAGCGGGCGTCCTCCTCCTTGGGAAGTCCGGCGATCAGGAAGAACCCCATGCCGACGGCGGCGGCCAGCGGCAGAAAGAGGGCAAGGAGTTCCGTGAGACTGGAAAAACCGCCTTCCTCTGGCTTCGCCCGGCGCATTTGTCCCGGCCTGGTCATCATCGTCATTTCTTTTGACATCTTTTCATTCTCCTTTCGTGTTTTGGCTCCATGCCGCCTGCCGTCCGGCGTTCGGATCGGTCATGATCATGTCGGCGCTCGCTTCTTTCAGGAGCAGCGGCGGCAGGATGACGCCCACCTTGCCCAGATTCTGCCGCTCGATGTTTTCCAGGATGTCCTGTAGCGCGATCCGGTACCAGAGGCGGATTTCCACCTTGAGGGGGCCGTAGACGCCTTCGGGCAGCGGGACGCGATAATCGATCCGGTCGGTCTCACGGGGCGGGATGGGTTTGCGGACGTAGAAAAGCCGTTGCGCGTCGAAGAGCACATGACGGCGTATGGGATTCCCTTCGACATCGGTTACTTCCTTGATCCAGCGGGTGGCCGTGAGGTCTTCCTCGCCCGTTTTTCCGTCGAATCGGCCTTGATGGAAGAAAGTATTGCCCCGCGCGTCCTTGGCTTCGACTTCCAGCCACAGGTAGCGCTGGTCGAGCGGGCCGGTGGGCAGCGCGTGTCCCGCGCCCGCGTTGGTGACGGCGGCGGTGAAGCGCAATTCCCGGCTTGCCAGGTTGATGTGGGCGGTTTCCACTTCCAGTTCGGCGGCTTCCTGCATCAGGGCGACGACGGCGTTGAACGTCTTTTCCATCTCCTTCATGAAGGTTGCGCGGTCAAAAAGGCGATTGAGACCGGAGGGCGTGCCGCCGCGCAGTTTCAGGAGCAGGCTCGTGGGCAGGTTCGTGTTGGAGAGCAGGTAGTTGTTGCCCACGAAGCGGTGGGAAACGGTTTTCTTCGGGCGTTTGCCTTCCTTCAGGGCGCGGACGAAGGCGGCCGGATCCTCGGCCATGTGGCAGCTCTGGCACTGGATGCCCTCCTGGGCGTAGGGGGAATGCCGCCATTCATCGAAGGTATCCTGAAGGCTCATCAGGGGCGTTGCGCCATTCACCGTCGGCGGACGAATTTCCGTATGGCAGGCGCCGCACAGGGCGGCATCTCCCATCAGGGGTTGTTCCCGGACGGCGCGCATGTCGCGGGCGTGCCGGGAAGGAGCGGCGGCGAGAAGCGCCGGATGTCCGTAGCGGAAGACGCCGTTGATGTCCGTCTCCAGCGCGCCGTTGCCCGCCAGTGGCTCGGCGTGGTTCGCCGTGTGGCAGACGATGCAGGAGGTTCCCTCCTCCAGGTTTTCGATTTCCTGC
The DNA here is from genome assembly GCA_031278735.1 of Zoogloeaceae bacterium. Taxonomy (GTDB): domain Bacteria; phylum Pseudomonadota; class Gammaproteobacteria; order Burkholderiales; family Rhodocyclaceae; genus Azovibrio. The sequence continues at coordinate 2,251 of JAITJU010000152.1, read as the reverse complement.
ACGCTGTTGGCGGGCGTGACCGCGCCGGAAAGAACGCCCATCGGATTGTGGCAGCCTTCGCACCAGCGCCCCTTTTCCACGCCGTGCGCCCGCCCCGCCACGGAAGCGTCGGTATTCTCCAGTACCGTGCTGTCATAAACGAGATCGAGATCGGAAATGGCGTGCATGGAAGTTGCCCATTCCACGGTCTCCTTCAGGTGGCATTCGCCGCAGAAACGCGAGCCGGGAATCGCCCGCCAGTTGACGAGCCGGTTGTCGGGCGTCGTCAGTTCGGCGGGATAAAAGGGAAGATGTTTGCCGAAGGGCAGGGAATAGAGCGGCAGATCGCGCTCAGGATTCACGCTCAGATCCTGCTGCGGCGGCAGCAGGAATCCGGCGCCCAGAAAAAGCGCGAGGGTCATCCCCAGGACAAGAAGAAACCGGAAAAGCGGCAGGGAGAAAAAACCTTCAGGCAGGATTTTCATGATAGCGACCTTTTCGGGAAGTGCAGGATGAGGAAGAGAAAGAGAAGGACGAATACGCCCCGATGGATTTTCAGCAGAATCGCGTGTCCGCCGTAGGGCAGGAGGGTCATGGGCTTGCCCAGCAGATAGGCGATGGAAGGCGCCGCGATGACGAGGCCGCTGGCGAAGACGAGCAGGAGAGAACACGTCAGGCCATAGCCCAGCAGACGATGATAGAGGGTCTCGCCCCGGTAAATCCGGTGCAGGAGACGCCAGGGCATGAGGAGATTCCAGAGGGATTCCCGACCGTCCTTCAGGTGGGTGAACAGGAAGGGGGTGAAGAACAGGAAGGCCAGCGCCCCGGAAGTCAGGTGCGTGACGAGGGCAATGAGGGTGAGGTGTCCGTTCTTCAGGGGCAAAAGCAGAATGACGCCGGTTGCCGTCGTGATGCCGAGGCTATAGACCGTGGACATCAAAAGGTGGCGGGAGGCAGCCTTGGTGCGCCAGGGAAGGAGTTCCGCGCCCTTTTCCGGCAACGGCTTCGGGGGAGCCAACGGCTTCGAGGGGGCAAGCGATGGATTCATGCGGGTTCTCCTTTCATTGAGCGGCGTTTGGCGCCGGATGAACTGTCTTCTGTCATTTTTTCCGCGGGCAGCAATGCCAGCATCTCCAGGCATTTCTGCTGGTGTTCCCGTCCCTGTCCCGGCGCCATGCCCTGGGCGCCGGGCAGGCGCAGGCCGTATTCCAGACCTTGCTGCCCGGCGGCAAGCACCCATTGGCAGAGTTGCGAGAGGCGGGTTTCCGTGTCGCCTTTGCATGCGTCCATGTCCAGCCACAGGGCGTGTCCGCCCTGGCCGCCGTCGAAATTGTTGACGACCAGCTCCTCGCGCCGGCCATAGACGCGCCAGTTGACGCGCCGGGGGGAATCGCCCGGCGCGTAGGGGCGCACGCCTTGAAAGTCGCCGGATTCCTGCTGTCTGTGCGCTGGTCTGGGCGCCTTGCCGGGCAGGGGCGCATTGCCTGCCGGACGCGGATACGCCAACGCCGGGATCGGCGCCACGGCGCGGCTGGCGCGCCACAGTCCGAGCGGATAGAGGGAGACCAGCCGGAGAGGCTCGATGTGCTGTCGCCCGCGAACGAGCGCGGGCAGGGCGACATCCAGACGCGCGCCGTCGGCGGCGAGGTTGGCCTGTTTTCCCGGATGGCGCGCGCCCCTTGCGGAAAAGGCAAGAAAAATCTGTTCGCGCCGCCGTCCCGACGGGTCGCGCAGATGACCGCCCGGATGCAGCATTTCCCCGACAAAGGCGGGCGCGGGGATTTCCGGTTGCCAGATCAGCCCGGCAAGATTGCGCCAGCATGTCCAGGCGCCTTGCAGCCAGACGGCGAACAACAGAAAAGCCAGCGCGAAGACCAGATTGTTGCCGTAATTGATCGCCGTCGCCAGCAGCGCCAATGCCGCGAGCAGCCAGAAAACGCCCGCGGCGGTTGGCGTTACAGAGGACAGGGTTTCAGAAGATGGAGAACGGAAGACGGAAGGCGGCAACGTTCGCGGACGCGAAGCGCCCGGCGCGGGGACGACAGGAGCGCCCGCCGCTTCGCGGGTTCTCGTTCCAGCTAGATTACGCATGGCATCCATTGGTTTTTCCTCTATATCGGCGGCCTTGCCGCCGCCAACTTTTCTGTCTTCTGTCTTCTGCCCTCTGTCCTCTGATCACACCGGCACGGCGGTGAGAAGATCGCGCGCGATGGGGGCGGCGTCGCGGGCGTCGCGGGCGAGTCCCAGGCGGTGGATGGCCACGGCGGGGAAG
>JAITJU010000022.1 GCA_031278735.1 Zoogloeaceae bacterium | reverse complement strand
TCCTGCATATTTGCGCAGAAGCGCCTTTCCCGGAAAAGGACGCCTTTTGCGAGGTGAGACTGCTGGATTCCCGCGCCGACAAAATTCTGGTGGAATACCAGGAAGCCTGCACGAGCCAGCATGGACAAGGCGAGCAAGACTGGCAGTGGAAAGGAAAAGTCCTGTCTCCCTCCCCGGAAAACCGCGCCGACTGCGAGCAAAGCAAAACATTTTGCCTGAGCTGCTGACGCCCTCGCCGCCGACGCGAATGACGCCTTCGGACATGGAGTGACGCCCTTCGGCATGGCGCGCCAGCATGTATAAACGCCCGGTCTCCGTCCTCGTCGTGATTCACGCGCCCGCGCTGGACATTCTCTTGCTGGAGCGCGCCGCGCATCCCGGTTATTGGCAGTCGGTCACCGGCAGTCTGGAGATTGGCGAGACGCCCGCCGCCGCCGCCTTGCGCGAGGTGTTCGAGGAAACGGGGATTGTCGCCGCGCCGGAACGCCTGCGGGATTGGCGTCTGCGGCAAGAATACGACATCTTTCCCGAATGGCGCGACCGTTACGCGCCGGGGGTCACGCGCAACACCGAACATGTGTTTTCGCTGGAAATCTCCGCCCGCGCGGACATCCGCCTCGCTCCGGAAGAACACCGCGCCTTCTGCTGGCTGCCGCCCGCCGAAGCCGCCGTCCGCTGTTTTTCGCAAAGCAACCGCGAGGCCATATTATGTCTGGCGACAAGGGAAGAATGACAGCGGGCAGAAAAATCTGGCGGCGGCGAGGCGGTCGCGTACCGGGAAAACCCTCGCGAACGCCAATCGTCACGCCCAGATCAAAAGCCCGCAAGACCTCTGCCGTCTGTCATCCGGTGTGGTATCCTGACTTCCGGTTTCTGGTTCCCGAATCCCCTCATGTACGAAATTCTCATTGGTCTGCGTTATACCCGCGCCCGGCGGCGCAATCACTTCATTTCGTTCATTTCGTTCAGTTCCATACTGGGCGTGGCGCTGGGCGTCATGGCGTTGATTGTGGTGCTTTCCGTCATGAACGGGTTTCAGAAGGAGCTGCGGACGCGCATTCTTGGCGTGGCCGCACATGTGCAGATCGAGGGCGCGGAAGGACGGCTGCGCGGCTGGCAGGAAGTTGCCGCGACTGCCGCGACGCATCCGCTGACGCTGGCGGCGGCGCCCTATGTGCAGGCGCAATCCATGCTCACGGCAAATCGGGAGGTGCGCGGCGTTCTGGTGCGCGGGATATTGCCGACGGAAGAAGAAAAAGTGGCGGACTTTGCCGGGTATATGCGGACGGGAGGGCTTGCCGACTTGCGTCCCGGAGAATTTGGTCTGGTGCTGGGCGTGGAGGTGGCGCGCGCCCTGCGCGTATGGACGGGCGACAAGGTGACGGTGATTGCGCCGCAGGGCATGGCGACGCCGCTGGGCATGACGCCGCGTCTGAAGATATTCACCGTGGTCGGCGTCTTCGAGGCGGGCATGTTCGAATACGATTCCGGCTTGGCGCTGATGCGTCTGGAAGACGCGCAACGCCTCTATCGGCTGGAGGACGCAGTCAGCGGCGTACGTCTGAAAATCGCCGATCTCTTCGACGCGCCGCGCGTTACCCGTGATCTGGCGGGAATGCTGCGGGCGGACGTCTACCTGACCGACTGGACGAGAACGCACGCCAATTTTTTCCGCGCCGTGCAGATCGAGAAAAACATGATGTTCATCATTCTTTCGCTGATCGTGGCGGTCGCGGCTTTCAACATCGTCTCCACGCTGGTGATGGTCGTCACCGACAAGGAGGCCGACATTGCCATCCTGCGCACGATGGGCGCAAGGCCGGGGAGCGTCATGGCCGTCTTCATCATCCAGGGCGCCCTGATTGGCTGTGTCGGCCTGCTCCTGGGCGTGATCGGCGGCGTGAGCCTGGCGCTCAACATCGACGTGGTGGTGCCGTGGATCGAGCGACTGCTGGGAACGCAGATACTTTCCCGGGACGTGTATTACATCTCGCAAGTGCCTTCCGACCTGCGATGGGACGACGTGCTGCTGGTGACGGGCATTGCCTTCGCGCTGACGCTGCTGGCGACCCTGTATCCAAGCTGGCGGGCCGCGCGTCTGCAACCGGCGGAGGCGCTGCGCTATGAATGAGGCTGTCCGTGACCCTGACGAAGTGCTGGCCTGTCAACATCTGGGCAAGACTTTCCGCGAAGGCAAGAACACGCTTACCGTGCTGACCGATGTGAGCCTGCGGGTAAATGCCGGGGAAACACGCGCGATAGTTGGCGCTTCCGGTTCCGGCAAGAGCACGTTGCTGCACCTTTTGGGCGGATTGGACACGCCGGACGTCGGCACGGTGCGCCTGATGGGAGCGGATTTTTCCGCGCAGACGGAAAGCGCGCGCGGCGACTGGCGCAACCGGCATCTGGGATTCATCTACCAGTTCCACCACTTGCTGCCGGAATTTTCCGCGCTGGACAACGTTGCCATGCCGCTGCTGATTCGCCGGATCGAGCGCGCGGAAGCATTGATGGCCGCCAAAGAGATGCTGACCGCCGTGGGATTGGGCGATCGCCTGACGCATCGCCCCGGCGAGCTTTCCGGCGGCGAGCGCCAGCGGGCGGCCATCGCCCGCGCCCTGGTCACGCGCCCCGCCTGCATCCTGGCGGATGAGCCTACGGGCAATCTCGACGGACAGACGGCGCGGCAAGCCTTCGACCTGTTGCTCCGCCAGACCCGCGAACGCCACGCCAGCCTGATCGTCGTCACGCACGATCTGGAATTGGCAAGACGCATGGACGGCATCTGCCGTCTGGCGGACGGTCGGTTCAGCGCGGGGGAGTAGCGGCGGGCATTTACGCGAATGCCGCTCAAAACGAACCAGGGAGGGTTTTCCCTTTCCCATGCGCTTCATGGACGGGGTTTCAAACCGGAGTCGGTTTTGCGATGAACGCGCTGTCCGTCTTCCTGCTGGCTTTGGTATGTGGGGTTTGCTTCCTGCAAACGCGGGCGGATTTGCCGGAAATGACGTGGGTCTGGGCGTTCGTCGGTCTGGGCGTTTTTTTCGTTGCGCTTTTGCTTGCCCGCCTCCGATCTTCCCTGCGTGGCGGCGCGCTTCTGCTGGCCGTCTGCGCGGGCTTGACGACGGGTTACGGCTGGGCGGCCTGGCGGGCGGCGGAGCGGCTTGCCGACGAATTGCCCCTTGCCTGGGAAGGACGGGATGTGCGCGTGGTCGGCGTGGTGGCTTCCCTGCCGACGCGTTTCGATCGCGGGGTGCGCTTCGTCCTGCGGGTGGAAGAAGTGCTGACGCCGGGAGCGAAAA
>JAITJU010000037.1 GCA_031278735.1 Zoogloeaceae bacterium | reverse complement strand
GGCTGCCGGGGCTTGATAGCCCGGAGCCAGCTTTGCGTTCTCAACGCCATACAACGCCAGCGGATCACTGAGCCACAGACGGTACTGTTCATTTCTGAGGCCGTGATCAGGCGAGCAGTCCACGCTCCAGCGCAACAGCATGTAGCCCGCGACCGCCGCACGAACGCGCATCCGTATCGAACCATCCTTCATGTCGTAATCCATTTCTGTGATCTCGGGTCGGGGCTGATCCGGGTGTGGAACCAGTTCCAATTCGACGATCCGAGTCCACTGAATGTCTTGATCGCTCATTTCATGGGTCGCTACCGGCTGCCCCTTGAGCACCACAGGGTTTTTGATCCGGGTGATGACGAAATCCCGAAACGCTTCGGACTTCCGGTCGAAGGCGCGGACGTGCCATCGCAAGCCGTTGTCGATCAGGGCAAAGGGCACGATCTCCCGGTCAGTGCGACCGCTGGAGATGGAGTGGTACTCGATGCCCAGCGGACATCCCCGATGGATCGCACGGGTCACGCTGGCCAGCACATCCCGATCCGGGTGCGTAAGCCTTGACGGGCTTTCGCTGGCCACCCACGCCTTGAGCCGCATTGGCTCGCCGTCTCCAAAGCCCTGCGTCAGCCATGACAGCACACGCTCAGGAGGAAAGTCGAAGATGGAGCGAAAGTCCGGCCCCAGGACGTAGGCCTTGCCTTTGGGGTCGTAGTCGATGTTGCCCGGAGACAACTCCTTATAGAGCGCCAAATCCCGGGTTGCCGCTGCGGACTGGATGCCAAACCGGGCAACCAAGTCCTGCCGACGGATCTCCCCCACGAAGCGCACACGCAGCTCAATGAACGCGAGCCGGTCGCGCTGAGGCTGGGTCAGTTCTGCAAGTTGGTCTTTGGGCATTCCTGAGTGCTCTATCGGGTTAACGAATACTTGTGCGGGTTATTGCGGGAAGTATATAAGCTGCTCTAGAATGTGGCAACGCAATGTTTTTGATTCTTGTATGCGTTGCATTGCGATTATCACATGACGGGCGATGCCCGCACTTTGGAGCATGGGAGTGAAAGCAGACAAAGCCATCGCGACCTACCGGCGCATGCGGGCGCAGCCGCTGTGGCGTCTGCTTGCCTCGACTACCGGGCCTAAACGCCTTGGCGGCGCGCTTTTGCATCAACCCGAAGACCGTCGCCAAAAAGACCTCGAAATTGTTCCGGTTTGCGCGCTTCACTAAAGGAAACGAAGTCCTCTCTCCTTGCCCCTCCCCCGTGAAGCGAGCGATAGGAGGCAAATGCTGGGCGGCTTCCAGCCGCCCAGTCGCTTTCTTTTTTGCGACGCGAGCGTTACAGTAAGGCACTTTTCACTGAAATGGGATGGGGGCTGTCATGCCGGAAAAGGGTTCGAAAACCGTTGAAGTGCAGGGCGCGCCAACGGAAGATGTCATTCTGGAAGAAGTTTGTGATTTGGATGCCGCCGCTCTGAGTGTGCTCGAAAATGACTTGCAACAGCAAAATAACGCGCTGCCGTGGGATTCCGATTTGCGATTTCCGGATCTGTTGGTCGAAGGCGCATCCGCGCGTTTTGTCAAAACCATCGCGGCGTCACATGCGCCGCCCGGCGCAACGCCAGTTCATTCCGGCGGTCTGCTCGGGCAACTGTGTGAAATGGCGCAAGATGTCCTTGCCCAGCAGGAGAACCGCGCACATCAAGACGCGCAATTGGCGATTCAGGTTGATCGCGCCTTGCGTTACGTTTTTGCCTGGCTGCATGGCATGACGCAGCAGCTCAATATCCTGAAACCCGAAATGTCCTGCGCGTATCCCCTGTCCGGCGACAAATGCCTGGACGCATTAATCTGGCAGCAGGGCTATGTGGATTACCGTACGGCATCTTCCAGCGAACAGGCGCTCGTGCATTCCGTAACCATGCGTTACCGGATGATGGGCGAAAAACCGCCTGTTGTGCTGGAATACAGGGACCAGGCGGCGGAGGATTTCCGCCAGCGACTTTTCGATTTCAACCTGAACGCACAGGTGCGGGAAGTACGCGACGAACGCTATGCCCTGCAAATCATGCGCTTCATCATTGCCCAGGAAGTCCGAGTGAATATCCACTGGGAGCCAGATTATCAGGAAGGCGTACTCGTCATTCGTGTTTTCAACCTGGAACGGCTTGGACGCAACACATATCGGCTGCCCATTGACGCGCCGCTGGAAGCCTTGCTGGATGAATTCGGGCGTATGATTCTGGGCGCGCCCAACCATTTTTTGCACCTTGTTCGCAGCCTGGCTTCATAACTGGCAGCTTTTGTCGCCGCACAGGAAACCGGAAAGCGGCGCGGACAGGTTCTTGCCCAGCGCCATCACCTTGAACAATTCTCCCATTTCGTGCGGCGCGATGAGTTTTTGCGCGGCGGAGGCCTGCCAGAGATAGGCAGGACTGCCCGCTTCCAGCGCCGCCAGATCATCGAGCAGGCCGCAATTCAACAAGAACTGCGCCTGATGGGTATAACCCGCCAGATTCAGCCCCGCCGGATGTGCCGCCGCAATCAGGGCGGTAAAATCGACGTGCGCGCTGATGTCCTGCAGGCCGGGCAAATGGAAAGGGTCGGGATGCGCATACTGGCGATAATGACACATGAGTGTGCCGCCATCGCGATCGGGGTGATAGAACTCGCGCCGGGGAAAACCATAGTCCGCCAGCAGAAGACAACCAGTCGTCAGCCGCTCGCCCCAGGCCGCCACCCAGGCCGGGGCGAGCAAGGAAATTTCGCTGACATAGCCCGACGGCAAGGCGCCTGCATCCGCGATACGTCTTGCCGCCGCGCGCAACCGCGCCGACGCGGGTCGCGTCTGCCATAAAAATCCGTCATCCGCCGCGCGCGCCACGCCATACTCCAGAATATCGTCATTCTGCCACAGCGCCCTGTGCGTCGGCATGGCGTCCAGCACCTCGTTTGCCAGCACCAGACCGGAAAAACGCGCGGGCAGGGAACTCTGCCAATTGACCCGCGCCAGCAGGCGCGGCGCTTCCCGCATAAAGGTCTGGCGTTGCCGCGCCGCGAGTTCCGGCGACAGTTCCAGAATGTCGTAACGCGTCGGCAAGGCGTCGGCGGCTTCCAGCGCCCGCAGCATATCGACCGCCAACCGCCCGGAACCCGCGCCCGCTTCCAGAATGCAGGGGGCGCTCATCCGCATGATCTCCGCTGCTTGCCGGGCCAGCGCGGCAGCAAACAGGGGCGTCAGTTCCGGCGCGGTCACGAAATCTCCCGCCGCGCCAAACTTTTGCGCGCCCGCCACGTAATACCCCAACCCCGGCGCGTACAAGGCCATCTCCATGAAATCCGCAAAGGAAATCCAGCCGCCCGAAGCCTCAATCCGGCGATGGATTGCCGCCCGCAGCTTTGCGCTGTGCGCAAGGGCGGCTGGCTCCGGCGTGGGCATGGACATCATGGTTGAACGACCAGAAGTAAGGGGGAAAATTCCAGTGCAGTGTTTCATTCTTTTTATATCGTAATTGTCTGTTGGCGCGAATTATTTTTTGCAGGATATCGCGGGCGGTTTTGGGGCGGGCGGAAGGATTTCGGCTTGGCGTTATGGCGGGAAATGCGCACACTCCAGTGGGTGGCCGTCAACTCCGTCAATTCCACCAGCCGGGCGTCATCCACATTTCTGAGAGGCGATCCTCGCGGCAGACCTAGCTCGATTCCCTCCAGACTATGGCGTGTTCACACTATCTGAGTCTCTCGACGATAAGTGCGAAATGGATAAACCCTATAAACATCACATCAAGTAGCCGACGAAACAGCCGCTCGACCTCGTTGCGGCGACGGTACAGCGCGCGATCATATTCCCAAGGCGTGAGCCGGTTGCGCTTGGGCGGCACGACGGGAAGGCGCCCCAGATCAAGCGCCCGTTGCCGGGTTTCGTCTCCTTCGCAGGCACGATCCATCAACAGAGGAACAGGACGGGGCGTTGGCCCAAGTCGTTCCAGCAGCTTGCGACCTTGCGGCGCGTCATGGGCCTGTCCGGCAGATCACTGACCGATTGGCGCTTGCGCCATTTGGCAACGGTCTTCGGGTTGATGCCAAAGCGCGCCGCCTGAAGTCGTCGTTGCCCGCCGTGTAAAATTTGTCTCATGACGCATCCTTCCCGGCAGAAGACAGGATAGCGCCAGAAAATTCCGGGGCTCAACACCTAAGGATTTATCCGTAAATAATATTGACTGGTAAGCTGATCTTGCGCAATGCGATGATGGCGGCGGCGAGGTGGTTGAGCGCGATAAACGTATGTTCGAGCTTTTCGTAGCGCACCAG
>JAITJU010000014.1 GCA_031278735.1 Zoogloeaceae bacterium | reverse complement strand
GCTTTGCGGTATCCGCGCGCAAGCGCCGCAAAGCGCGGGCGCGATGCTAGAATAGCGACGCTTTGCTGGTGGGCGTAACGATAACGGATGCAATGGGATGAATTTCGATGTTTGACGTGGGGTTTGCCGAATTGCTGGTCATTGGCGCCGTGGCGCTGGTGGTGATAGGCCCGGAGCGTTTGCCCGGCGCGGCGCGCGCGGTCGGCCATGTGTTGAGCAGGATGCGTCGATATGTCAATGAGGTAAAAACGGAAATCGACAGGGAAGCGGCCTTGAGCGATCTGAAAAAGCTGCAAGGCGAAATGATGGATTCGGCGCGCGAGCTGGAGCGAGACCTGCGCGCGGGCGCGCGCCAGATGGAGCGGCGCTTCACGCGGGAAGCCGAAACGGAAGACGCTCCCGTCGAAGACAGGCCGGTTGCTGGACATACGGACTGAAATCATGGAAAACCCGAATGATTCCCGCGACGGCAATATCGAGGAAAGCTTCATTTCTCACCTGGTGGAATTGCGAAGCCGCCTGATTCGCGTCGTGGCGCTGGTGGGACTGCTGTTCATCGGTTTTGCCTTTTACGGCAGGGAACTCTACGCGCTGACGGCGCGCCCCTTGCTGGCGGTGCTGCGTCCGCTGGGCGGGGAAATGATAGTCACCGACGTGGCCGGCAATTTTCTGGTGCCGACCAAGGTCGCCCTGATGGCGGCCTTTCTGGTAAGTCTGCCGTATGTCCTGTATCAGCTCTGGGCTTTTGTCGCGCCGGGACTTTACGCGCACGAAAAACGCTTTGCGTTGCCGCTTCTGGTCGTGAGCGTGCTGCTCTTTTTCGCGGGCATGGCCTTTGCCTATTTTCAGGTTTTTCCGACCGTATTCTTTTTCATGTCCAAACTGACGCCGGAGGGCGTGGCCTGGATGACCGACGTCGACAAATATCTTTCCTTCGTCCTGACCGTCGTCATGGCCTTCGGCCTGGCTTTTGAAGTGCCGGTGGCGGTAGTTCTGCTGGTCAAGGCAGGACTGGCGAGCCTTGAAAAGCTGCGCGCGATTCGTGCTTACGTCATTGTCGCCGCTTTCGTCGTCGGCGCCGTCTTCACGCCGCCGGACATCATTTCCCAGTTCATGCTTGCCATTCCCGTCTGCCTGCTGTACGAAGCGGGCCTGCTGGCCGCGCGTTTTATCCGCCCGCCCGAACCGGCGGACGCCGGTCTGATGAGCGAGGCCGAACTGGATGCCGCGCTTCAGGCGTCAGGAATCAAAAGCGAAGAACCCGCCCGCGCCGCCGGATTGACTTATCCCGCCGGATGATTGATTTTCCCGCCGGGGCGCTTATCCCGGATACGGCAGCGGTTCGGGATTGCCCAGCGCCGTCGAGTGCATCCCGCCATCCACATAAAGAATTTCGCCGTTGATGCCGGAGGCAAGGTCGGAGAACAGGAACGCTGCGGCGTTGCCAACCTCGTCTATGGTAACGTTGCGGCGCGACGGGGCGTTGTGGGCATTGTAGGCCAGCAGCTTGCTGAAATTGCCGATGCCGGAAGCGGCCAGGGTCTTGATCGGCCCGGCGGAGATCGCGTTGGCGCGTATTCCCTCCGGCCCCAGACAGAAGGCGAGATAACGAGTGGCCGCCTCCAGACTGGCCTTGGCCAATCCCATCGTGTTGTAATTGGGCATGGTGCGATCCGCGCCCAGATACGTGAGCGCCACCAGCGACGCCTTGCGTCCTCGCATCAGGGAGCGCGCGCCCTTGGCAAGCGCCGGATAGCTGTAGGATGAAATTTCATGCGCGATGCGAAAGGCCTCGCGTGAAATGCCGTTCAGAAAATCGCCCTCGATGGCCTCAGCGGGCGCGTAGGCAATGGAATGCAGGAGACCGTCCAAACCATCCCAGGTGCCGCCCAGTTTGTCGAACAGGGCTTGGATATTCTCGTCACTGGCCACGTCGCAGGGAAAAACCAGGTCGCTGCCGCATTCGGCGGCGAATTTTCTGACCCGTTCCTCGAAACGTTCATTCTGATAGGTGAACGCCAGCTGCGCACCTTCGCGGCTGCATGCCCTGGCAACGCCATAAGCGATGGAATGCTTGGAGATGACCCCGGTAATCAGAATTTTTTTATTGGCGAGAAAGCCCATTCTTCCACTCCCTTGCTGATTGAAGCGGCGAATTATAACGGGTAATTGACGGTTTACACACCGCCCTGCGCGCAAGGAATCGCGGCATGTGGCCGGGGGTGAACCGGGACCGAAGGACGTTTTTTCACTTTCGAGGCGGAAGCTAGTGAACAGGCGCAAAGCCGCGCCGTTGCTTGGTTGTTCTGATTGCAGTCTGGAACATGGGCACAATCTTGGGCACACTTTTTGAAGTCATCCCCCGTTTTGCCCGATTGCTGCCGTCCCGCCAGCGCCGACTTTCTGATTTTGCGAAACAGATTCAGCGGCCCATGTCATCACTATGTTCTATGGGTAATCTGACCATATCTTTCCACGCAATGCAAGGGACCCTAGGAGTTCAGGGGAACGTGGGCGGGGAACCTCGCGGAATATAGCCAGTGTCAGGGGGCAAGCCTAGGTTTCGTTTCGCAAGGCGCGCCCCTTTG
>JAITJU010000283.1 GCA_031278735.1 Zoogloeaceae bacterium | reverse complement strand
CTGCCTGCCTGCCTGCCTGCCTGCCTGCCTGTCTGCCTTGCCTGAGCGCGCGCGCCGCCAGCGGTTGCGCTGATTCCTTCCGAAACGCCAAATTTCCTGTTCGCGCAGTAAAAAAGCCTTGCGTCCCGCTTGCGGGCGCAAGGCTTTTTGGCGCGGGCGCGGGAGTGGCGGGAGTGTCGTCACGATGCCGTCCTGGCCACCCTTATCGGTCTCCTTTTGGCGCGCGCGGGAGTGTCCGGTCGAATCGAGGGGCGAAAGCGGAGGCGGCGAGGCGCTCCCGTTTCGCGGACGGCGCCGGGCATGGGTTACCGGGGACAAAAGCTCCTTGCAATGACGATGAATCACGGATTTTGTGTGTGTGAGCGCGAATCATGGCAGATCTACAAAGAGGCGACATCGTTCCCACGAAAAACTTTCGTGAGGCGCGTGTTCTTGAAAAGCTGGGCGAAGGCGGACAGGGCATCGTCTACAAGGTGGATTATGGCGGCGATCCCAGGGCGTTGAAATGGTATTTTGCGAAGCGCGTCAAGGACCCGAAAAAATTCTACGAAAACCTTGAAAACAATATCCGGACGGGAAAGCCCACGGAGGCCTTTCTGTGGCCGGAAGACATAACCGAGTGGGTTGGCGGCACATTTGGCTACATCATGCCGCTGCGTCCGCGCGAGTATGTCGATTTCTCCAGATTCCTGATCGGGCGCTCCGTCTTTGCGGGAGTGACGGCCATGACCAACGCCGCCCTGCAGATCGTTTCGAGCTTTCGGGCGTTGCACAACAAGGGCTACAGCTACCAGGACCTCAACGACGGCAATTTCTTCATCAATCCCAAAACGGGCGGCGTCCTCATTTGCGACAACGACAATGTTTCGGCCTTTGGCAAAAGCAGCGGCATTGCCGGAAAAGCCCGCTACATGGCGCCGGAGATCGTCAGGGGCGGCGCGCCGGACAAGCAGTCGGATCGTTTTTCGCTCGCGGTGATCCTGTTCCTGCTCTGGGTCGGCAGTCATCCGCTGGAAGGCAGGGCCGCCTGTCCGCCTTGCATGGACGCAAGAAGCGAGCGGCGCATCTATGGCGAAAAACCGCTGTTCATCTTCGATCCGGAGGATGCGTCGAACCGCCCCGTTCCGGGATTGCACAGGGGCGCGATCACCCGCTATCCGCTGCTGCCGCCCTATTGCCGGGAAATGTTTGCCAAGGCATTCGGCAAGACGGCGCTGCTCGATCCCGCCAAGCGCATCATCGAGCAGGAGTGGCTGCGGATGTTCATCCGCATGCGCGGCGAGGTCTATAAATGCGCCTGCGGCGAGGTATTTTTTTCGGATCCCGCGAGCGCCAATGGCTGTCCGAAATGCGGCAAGCCCGCGGCCTTGTTCGGCTATATGAAGACGCCGCGCTACAACCTGCCCATTCACCAGAAGACCAGGCTCTACGCCTGCCACAGCCACAAGGACAGCGACGATTTCCAGACGCAAATCGGACAGGTGAGCGCAACGACGGAAGGGTGCGCGCTCAGGAACCTTTCCGGCGAACGCTGGAAGATCGACGGCAGGGTACTTGAGGCAAACGGGCAGATCGCGCTTGCCAAGGGCATGAAAATCGATTTTGGCGGTTCGGTCGCCGAAATCATCTGAATCACCAACACAAAAGGAGCCATTGCAATGTCGTTGCTGGATAAAGTGGAAATACCGAGAAGGACGATGACCCTGTTTTTTCTGATCGATGCGTCGGGCAGCATGGACGGTTCCAAGATCGGCGCGGTCAATGCCGCGATCGAGGAAGTGATTCCGATGCTGCGCGAGCTTTCCGAGGAAAACGCGGACGCGCAGATCAAGATTGCGGCGCTGGCTTTTTCGGATGGCGCGAGGTGGCTTACGCCATCGGGTCCGGTTGAACCGGCGCAGTTTCACTGGAACCCTGTTTACGCCAACGGATTGACCGATCTGGGCGCGGCATGTGCCGAGTTGAACGCCAAATTATCGACGAAAGCGTTCATGAAGGAAGCCAGCGGTTCTTACGCGCCCGCGATTTTCCTGCTCTCGGACGGCGCGCCGACGGATGATTGGGAACTGGCGCTGGGCGCGCTTCGGCAGAACAATTGGTTCCGGGCGGGCGTCAAGGCGGCGTGCGCGATCGGCGAGGACGCGGATTTCGATGTGCTGGCCGAATTTACCGGCGCGCATGAGGCGGTCTTGATGACGCACAACGCGGCGGCGCTGAAGAAGATGATCAAGTTCGTCAGCGTGCGCGCCTCGCAGGTGGCAAGCAAGAGTTCCAACGCCAGCGCGGCGGGCGGCGATGAACAAAAGCAGATTGAGTTGAACGAGGCGCTTCAGGAATTCAGCGTGGAAATTGCCCAGGACGACGCGCAGGAAGAATGGTGAAACACTATCAGGGTTTTGCTTGGCGCGTCGTCGGCGGCAGCCACGAAAAAGCGAACAAGCCTTGCCAGGATTTTGCCGAGTTCCGCGCCGACGGCGCGCTGACGATTGCGGCGGTGTCGGATGGGCATGGCGAGGCAAACTGTTTTCGCAGCGACAAGGGCGCGAGATTTGCCGTCGACTGCGCGGTGGTCGCCATCCAGGAGTTCGTCGAGCGTTATCAGCCGGAAGCGGATGAACCGGCGCGGGAAAGGACGATCGGCAATCTGGTGCGGCGCGTCGCGCAATTGTGGCAAGAGAAGGTGAAGGCGCACTACGAAGACCTTCCCTTCACGGTGGAAGAGCTTTCCCTGTGCGACGAAAAACATCGCAGGCGTTTTGAGAAGGGCGAAGAGCAAAACAAGGCCTACGGCGCGACGCTGATCGCGGCGGCGGTTGCCGGGGCGTACTGGTTTGGCTTTCATGTCGGGGACGGGCGCCTTACCGTCCTGCGGCATGACGGAACCTTTGCCCAGCCCGTCCCCTGGGACGAGAGCTGCTTTTTGAACATCACCACCTCGATCTGCGACATGGACGCCAATGATCGTCCCCGCGTCCATTGCGCCCTCACTGCCGAAGCGCCGCCGCCCGCCGCGATCTTCCTGTGCAGCGACGGCATCGACGACAACTATCCCGTGGAAGACAACGAGCGCCACCTGTACCGTCTTTACGCGAAAATGGCGCTGACGTTCGCCGCGGACGGGTTTGATTCCGCATGCGCGCAGATCGAGGGGTTGTGCAAACGGTTCGCGCGGGAGGGCAAGGGCGACGATACCAGCCTGGCGGTGATTGTGGATATGGAACGCCTCCGCGAACTGGCGCCGAATCTGAAAACGTGGCTGGAGCGGGAGGAGCGGGAACAGGAACAGGCGGCGCGGGAACGGGACGCGCGGGAACAGGCGGCGCGGGAACGGGAGCAGGAAGCGGCGCGGATTTGCGAAACGCAAGGGCAGGCGAAAAAACCGGCGGCGGAAGAGGCGGCGCAGGGCGGCGGGAAGCCTTGGAATGGCGAGGAGGCGCCAAAAGCGCGGAAGATGGGGCAGAAGGCGGGACAAAAACCAACGCCCGCTTCCCCGGCGCCGAAAAAGGCGCGAAGGGCGCGTTTTTTGAACATTGCCGCAAAGCTGCTCGTCGTAATCGCCGTAATCGCCGTAATCGCCGCGCTCGTCGCGTGGGCGTTTGGGGCATTCCCGCATTGGCGCGTCCCGCGGGAATCCGGGCAAAAAACCGCTCCGGACAAGGTTTCTCCCCGTACTTCGGCGCCCGCGCCGGACGCCAGTCCGCCCGCGCAAAAAGAAGCCGGCGGCGCGCTCGGATATTCGCAATCCCCGGCGCGGGAACAGGCGGGAGTTTCCGGTTCCGCGTCGGCGGATGCCGATCCGTCCGCGGAAAAGGATGCGGGCGGCGCGCCCGATCCGCATCCATCCCCGGCGCAGGAACGGGAAGAAGAGGAGAGGGAAGGCGAGCGGAATGAAAAAGGCGATGGCGCCGCCGATCAGGACAAGACAATTTTTTCAGAAGGAGCAGGATGATGTTCGATCGCATGACAAGGAAGACGGCGTTCTATGCCGTGGGCGGCGGCGTGGGCGCGGGATTGCTTGAGGCCGTCACGGAATTTCTGTCGCTCATAGGGCGCGGCGGGGGCGGCATTTCCTCTGTGTTGCACGTGGCGTTGTGGATGGGACTGATCGCCCTGGGGCTGTCGATTGGCCTGCTTGTTGCGCAGAACGTCTATCTCCGGCGAACGCCAAGCGTGGCCGCCGTGTTCAAACCGGTTGCCGTGGGGTTCCTGAGCGGCGCGATTGCGGGCGGCGCGGCGCAATTCGTGTTCGGCATGGCGCAGGCGTTTGATCTTGCGTTGTCCGTCAAACTTGCCATTCAGGCGTTTTGCTGGGGCTTGGCCGGGCTGGGCGTTGGTCTGGGGGTATCGTTTTTCGTGCCGAATTATCCCGCGGGCCGGGCGCTTCTGGCGGGTTTTGTGGGCGGCGCGGCGGGCGGCGCGGCGTTCGTGCTGATTAATTTGTTTTCGGTTTTCCCCGAAGGCGCGGCGCGGGTGGCGGGGGTTGGCATTCTGGGGCTGTCGATTGGGCTGACCCTGTCGGCGGTGGAAGAAATGCTGCGCGCGGCGTGGCTGACCGTGATCTGGGCGAAGAATGAAACGACTTCCGTTGCGCTGGGCGAAAAGCCGGTCATTCTGGGCAGCGCGCCCGAGGCCACCGTGCGCCTGCCGCGCAGCAAGTTCCCGCCCATCACGGCGATTCTCGCGGTGCGAGACAACCGGGTGATGATGGAAAACCGGCTGAACAACCAGACCGTCGCCCTGCCCAACGGCAGCAAAATCAATATTGGCAAGATCAGCATCGTCATCCACATCCGCAAGAGCAGGGCGGATAGGAAAGAGAATGCAGCATGAACGCGCAATTTGAATCGATCGTGGAACGTTTGGCGCGGGAGCACGGACAGGCGGCGTTCCTGAACGCGGCGAAGTGCAAATCCCTGCTGAATGATTACGCGAAGAACGAGTACAAGAAGGAGCGGCATCTGCTCTTGCTTGCCATTGAAGCGGGGGTGGGGAAGGAAATCGCGGCGGCTGCGGATTTGGCGAATTGCGGGAACATACAGGTTCGTTTCCTGAAATCGGAACATTTCCTCGATGCCGCCGCCGCCGAGGGAATCGTCGACCTGCTGGCCTTTGTTTTGCGCGGGCATCGAGGCGCTCGCGCTGTGCCGCCGCGAAACACGATTCCTGTTTCGCCGCGGCGGCAAGCGACCTCTGCCGCAAACAGCCTTCCGGCGGCCCAGAATGCGCCGCCGCCAATTTCCGGCGGACAGCATCATCCGTGGCGGCGATATTTTGCGCGCATGGTTGACCTCTCTACCACGGGATTGCTCCTGTTGTTTCTGCTGATGGTCGCCGCCTTCGCGACGATGCCCGAACAGGCGGAGCGTCTCGCAAAGGCACTGGATAACCCGATCATCGCCGGTGCTGTGCTGTGCCTGGTTTGGCTGCCTGTCGATGCGGCGTTTCTTTCGTTGTTTGGAAGCACTCCGGCAAAGTGGCTGTTTGGCATTCGGGTCACATATCCGGGCGGCGGCTTGCTGTCCTTTTCGGAGGCGCTGAAACGCGCATGTCTTGTCTGGATTCAGGGCTTGGGATTTGGCATTCCACTCGTCGTGATTTTCACGCATCTGTTCGCGTATCGACGGCTCGCCAAGACCGGAACGAC
>JAITJU010000273.1 GCA_031278735.1 Zoogloeaceae bacterium | reverse complement strand
GGCGCGCTGGTTCATCGCCACGCTGAAGCTGGAAGTGGATTGCGAAGTCATTGCCATGCTGGACTGGCGACCGGAAGCCGCGCCGGGCTATGGCTGGCCGTTGCTGCAACGCGCCTGGGTCAATCCCAGTCCTAACGCGCCCAATCTTTTCATGGCGCGCGCCTACACGGGCACGGTATTGCTGGAAGGGACGACGCTTTCGGAAGGGCGCGGCACCACGCGCCCGCTGGAAATTTTTGGCGCGCCGGATATTGACGCCAGCGCTCTGCTGACGACCATGCAATCCTTGGCGCCGACATGGCTGCAAGGCTGCATTCTGCGCGAATGCTGGTTTGAGCCGACTTTTCACAAACACGCCGGACAGCTTTGTCATGGCTTGCAGTTTCACGTGGAGCCGTTCCACGTGAAACAAGATCGCGCCGCTTACGACCATCACGCCTTCCGTCCCTGGCGCTTGCAAACCCTGGCCTTCAAGGCGTTGCGGCGCCTGCGCCCCGATTATCCCCTGTGGCGGGATTTTGCCTATGAATACGAATTCGAGCGTCTGCCCATCGATCTGATCAACGGCAGCCCGCTGCTGCGCGCCTGGGTAGATGACCCGACCGCCGCGCCAGAAGATCTGGAGGCGCTGGCCGTTGCCGATGAACATGCCTGGCGAGAAGAGCGGCGCGCGTTTTTGCTGTACCGCGACGCCTGAGCGTCCGCCGCCGACTGCCGGTTGGCATGATAGAATCACCGCTTCTTCCCTCGCGCGAATTCCCCGGCGCGAGGCGTTTGCCCCGCGCAAGATTGACAAACAGGAGACATCATGACCGCTTCGCTTTTCGCCCATGTTGAAATGGCGCCCCGTGACCCGATTCTCGGCCTGACCGAGGCTTTCAATGCCGATACCCGCGCAACCAAGGTGAATCTGGGCGTCGGTGTTTATTATGATGATAATGGCAAGCTGCCCTTGCTCGCGGCGGTCAAGGCGGCGGAAGAAGCGCGCCTGAAAGCACAGCCGCCGCGCGGTTATCAGCCTATCGACGGCAACGCCGCTTACAACCAGGCGGTGCGGGATCTGATTTTTGGCGCGGGTTCCGAGCGGGCGGGCAATGGTTCCGTCGTTACCATCCAGGCTTTGGGCGGCACCGGCGCGCTCAAAGTGGGCGCGGATTATCTACGGCAATTGTTGCCGCAAAGTGTGCTCTACCTTAGCGATCCTTCCTGGGAAAACCATCGCGCCCTGTTCGAGGCCGCCGGTTTTTCCGTGGAAAGCTACCCCTATTACGATCCGGCGACGCGCGGCGTCAATTTTGAAGGAATGCGGCAAAAGCTGACCACGCTGCCGCCTGCTTCCATCGTGTTGCTGCATGCTTGCTGCCACAACCCGACCGGCGCGGATTTGACCGCCGGGCAATGGCAGGAAGTCGCCGTCCTCTGCAAGGAAAAACGGCTCGTGCCCTTCCTCGACATGGCGTATCAGGGATTTGCCGACGGCATCGAACAGGACGCTGTGGCTGTGCGCGCCTTTGTTGCGTCTGGCATGGAATTTCTGATTTCCAGTTCCTTTTCCAAGAACTTCTCCCTGTATGGCGAGCGAGTTGGCGCGTTGTCCATCGTTACTGCCGACAAGGAAGAGGCCGCGCGGGTGCTGTCGCAGGTCAAGCGCGTCATTCGCGCCAATTATTCCAACCCGCCCACGCACGGCGGCGCGATTGTGGCGGCGGTGCTCGCCAGCCCGGAACTGCGAAAATGCTGGGAAGACGAGCTTGCCGCCATGCGCGGACGCATCCGCGCCATGCGCGGCGGACTGGTCGACGCGCTGAAAGCGGGCGGTGTGCAAGCGGATTTTTCCTTCGTGATCCAGCAACGCGGCATGTTTTCTTATACCGGGCTTTCCAGGGAACAGGTCGAACGCCTGAAAAATGAATTTGGCATTTATGCTGTTTCCACGGGGCGCATCTGCCTTGCCGCGTTGAACAGCAAGAATCTGCCGGTGGCGGCGGCGGCGATTGCGGCGGTGGTGAAAAGCTGACGAAATGAGGCGGCGGCGTTGAAAAACGAACGGGCGCGCCGCCTCGCGCTTTGCGTCGGCGAGGCTTGGGCGTTCGTTCAGGCTTGCGGCAAGGGAGGCACGGGGCAGACGCTATCGACGATTTGCAAGTCGTTGTCCCGCGCGAAGTCGAGCAGGAAGGCGTAGGCTTTGGGGTCTATCTGGTGAAGTGCGCCGTCGACATAGACCGCTTTTTCGTCGGCGTATTCGCCAGGACTGACGTAGGGCGAGTAGTGCATTTTTTTGGAAGCGCCAAAAGCGGAAAGAATGCCGGAGAGGCGATCCGCCCAGTCGCCGGGTCGGAATTTTTTGCCTTGCGTGGTAAGTCCCACGATAATGAAAGAGTGAAGTTCGGACATCGGTTCAGAAGACAGGAAAGAGGATGGAAGACGGATAACGGATAAGGCGGGCGTCGCCTGCGCCGACGACCACAAAAAGGATAACACAATCGCCCGCGCGTTACGGCGTCACGTTTTGGCCGGTTCGTTTTTTCATGGCGGGCGACGGCGACGTGTTTGCGAATCGCTGATTTCCTGTATAATGCCCGCCTTGTTTTCCGCAAGCGTGTAAACAACAGGCTACTGGGGAGTCGCCAAGCTGGTTAAGGCACCGGATTTTGATTCCGGCATTCGAAGGTTCGAATCCTTCTTCCCCAGCCATATTCATTCATCGGGCAGGCCGGGTGGCTTCATCCGTCTGCCCGAAATCGTTTTGGCGAATAAAATTCCATTCGCGGGGGATAAACGATGCCTTATGAAAATCTGATGGTCTTCAGCGGCAACGCCAACGCCAATCTGGCGATTGGCGTGGCGGCGGCGCTTGGCGTCAAACCGGGGCAGGCTTATGTTGGCCGGTTTTCGGACGGTGAAATCAATGTGGAAATCCAGGAACATGTGCGCGGGCGCGATGTCTTCATCCTGCAATCCACCTCGGCGCCGACCAATGATCATCTGATGGAAATCCTGCTGATGGTCGATGCCCTGAAGCGCGCTTCCGCAGGCCGCATCACTGCCGCCATCCCCTATTTTGGCTATGCCCGGCAGGACAGACGCCCGCGCTCCTCTCGCGTTTCCATTGCCGCCAAGCTGGTCGCCAACATGCTCATGATTTCCGGTATTGACCGGGTGCTGACCATGGATTTGCATGCCGAACAGATTCAGGGTTTTTTCAATATTCCCGTGGATAACATCTACGCGCTGCCCATTTTGCTGGAAGACATCAAAAAACAGCGGTATGAAAATCCGCTGGTCGTCTCGCCGGACCACGGCGGCGTCATTCGCGCCCGCTCGCTGGCCAAGCGGCTGGAATGCGATATGGCGATTATCGACAAACGCCGTCCCAAGGCCAATGTGGCCGAGGTGATGAACATCATTGGCGATGTGGAAGGCCGCAGCTGCGTCATCATGGATGACATGGTGGATACCGCCGGCACGCTCTGCAAGGCGGCGACGGCGTTGAAGGACAATGGCGCGAAGAAGGTGGTTGCCTACTGCACGCACCCGGTGCTTTCCGGCGGCGCGGCGGCGCGGGTGAACGCTTCCGATTTGGACGCGCTGGTTGTCACCGACACCATTCCCCTGCAGGCGGAGGCGCAGCGGGATTGTCCGCGCATTCGCCAGCTTTCCGTGGCGCCGTTGCTGGCGGAAACCATACGCCGCATCAGCAGCGACGATTCCGTCTCCTCGCTGTTCATCGAATAGTTTTTTCAACCCCGGCTTGGTCGCGGGCCGGTTTTTTCATCCTTATGGAGTTCATCATGCAATTTCTTCTCAATGCCCAAAAACGCGTTGCGCAGGGAACGAGTGCGAGCCGCCGCCTGCGTCGCGCGGACAAGGTTCCCGGCATCATTTATGGCGCGGGTCAGCCTCCCGAAGTCATCGAGCTTGAACATAACCCGCTTTACCTTGGCCTGAAAAAGGAGGCCTTTCATTCTTCCCTGCTTACTCTGGATGTGGAAGGCCAGAAAACGCAGGTGTTGCTGCGCGATTTTCAGGTTCATGCCTACAAGCCGCGGGTGCTGCACGTGGATTTTCAGCGCATCGACGCCAAGAAGAAATTGCGTCAGAAGGTGCCGCTGCATTTCATCAATCAGGACATCGCTCCCGGCGTCAAGCTCGGCGGCGGCCAGATTGCCCACGTCATCACCGAGCTGGAAATCTCCTGCCTGCCCGCTGATCTGCCGGAATTCATCGAAGTCGATCTAAAGGACCTGCAAGCAGGTGCCAGCCTGCATGTCTCGCACCTGCGATTGCCGCAAGGCGTCAGCGCCATCGTGCATGGAGAAGACCCGACCATTGTTTCCTGCATCGCCAAGAAAGGCGGCTCGGACGAAGGAGAAGGCACCGTTGCCGAGGCCGGAACGCCGCCGCCCGCCGCTTGAGGCATATCGGCGCCCTCTTTTCTTGCCGCCATGAGACGCGGGGTTTGCCTTGTGTTCCATGGCGGCGCGCCCGGAGCAGGAAGAAAGCGAGGGGCAACCGCGATCCGATGAGCAAGAGCTGAATAGAAGGCGCTGCCGGACAGGACGAGCGGGAACCGCAGGGCTCGCAGTTCCCGTTTTTGCACTTTGTAGAGCGTCATGGCGAGTGCTGTATTGCGTTCCGTCATAGGTGGGGAAGTTTCTTCTGCCTGAAACGCTTCTGAACGCGAAAGGTAGCTGCTGTCAAGGTTTCGCAGCGGATCGTAATTTCCGGGAGAGGCGTTGCCCGGGGTAAACTAAGGATTTATCCGTAAATAATATTGACTGGTAAGCTGATCTTGCGCAATGCGATGATGGCGGCGGCGAGGTGGTTGAGCGCGATAAACGTATGTTCGAGCTTTTCGTAGCGCACCAG
>JAITJU010000257.1 GCA_031278735.1 Zoogloeaceae bacterium | reverse complement strand
CTTTTTGCGTTCGCAGATAACCCCATACGATAGTGCCGACGGTTGTGCCCAACGTGATGTAGGCCAGGGCGTCCTTGTCGAGCCACGCGAAAACGCCGGAGAGAAGCAGGCCGGAAAATATCAGGACAAAGGCCATCCAGTGTTCGCGGCGGTTTTTCTCGATTGTGCCGACAAGCGCGGCTTGCTGCGTTTCTCGCAAGTGTTGCGCGGTCTTTTCGAAGTCGTTGAAAATGCGCTCCGCCGCGGTGGGCAGTATCTTTTGGTAACGTTCCAGCGTTTCCGGGTGTGGGAGCGGCCCCTCGAAATGCTCGCTCGTGGCGATGATGCCGCGGGGTTGCCGACTAGTTCTCGCGGATGGCGGATCGTTCCTGTTCAATCTGGTCTCCGGTTCGCGCGATGGAATCCTTCAACCGCTGCCCAACGTCTTCCCAAACGGCGCGATAGAAATTTTCCGGCTTTGCCGCTTCCACATGCGACTGGTAGTCCGCGCGGGAGAACAGCCCCTTGCCGACCACATCGACAACGGCTTGCGGCACAGGGAGACGGGGGAAGCTCATGTTGGTTTCGTTTCACGCGCAATGACGGTGGAGAAGTCTTGCCCAACGCGCGCCCAGTCTCCACGCAGGGCGTCAAGAGACGTGCGCGCGCTGCTGGCCGTTGGCGGCGGCGCGACAAGACGCGTGATGCGCGGCGTTTCGAAAACGAACGCGGGCGCGGACATGCCGATGAGCAGCGCGCGCAAAAATACGCTCGCGCCTCGTTCCGGGGGGTGTTTGTCGCTCATGGTTTGCCAATGATAGCACGTGCCGGAAAAGGAGCAACCCCATGAATAAGCGCCTGCCCATCGCCCTCGCCTTCGCCGCCGCGCTCTCCGGCGGGCTGCTCGTCTTCACCGGGCAACACGAGGGGCTGCGGACGGAAGCCTACGCCGACCCGGCGCATGGCTGGAACGTGCCCACCATCTGCTACGGGCACACCGCTGGCGTGGCGAAGGGAGACCGGGCGACGCTGGATGCGTGCCGCGTCTTCTTGCGCGAGGATTACCGACCGGTCGGCGCGGCGCTGGAACGGCTCGTCCAAGTTCCGGTCACGGAAAATCAGGCGCTGGCGCTGGCCGATTTGGTCTTCAACATCGGCGAAGGGGCGTTCGCCAAATCCACCTTGCTCAAGAAACTGAACGCGGGCGACTACGAAGGCGCGGCGGCGGAATTCGACCGCTGGGTCTATGCGAACGGGAAGAAGCTCCCCGGCCTCGTCAAACGCCGGGCGGCGGAACGGAAATTGTTTGAGGGGGACGCGTCGTGAGCCGCGAGGAGGAGGAAACGTTATGCAGAAATTTATTTTTGCACTGCTTGTGGCGCTGGCAGCAGGCAGTGTGGGCGGCGGCTGGTTTGGCTGGCGCTATGCTGCTGGTCGCTGCGCAGCCGATGCGCTCGATGCAGCAAACGTGCAGGCGGATGCTGCGACCCAGGCACTTGCGTCTGGAATACGCGAGCAACATGCCGCCGTGCTTGAGAATAAGCGCGCCGCCGCAAGAAGCGCAGCAATTGAAAATCGTCAGATGAAGGAGACCGCGAACTATGAAAAAAGCATTGCTGGCAACACTTGCCGCATCGAGCCTGACGCTCTCCGCTTGCTCAACGACGCGATCCGTCGCGGCAATGCCGCGATTGACGCCGCCGCCGCCGATTGAGTGCGTGATGCTGTGCGGCCATCTGCCGGAAGTGGCGGACGAAAACGACCTGCCGCGCTGGGCATTGAAAGCCGCGCAACGGTACGAAATCTGCGCCGCGCGGCACAACGCCTGCGCGGGCAAACTCATCGAAAAGGAGAAGTGAAATGGACATCCTCATCGGCATCCTCATCGGCGCGGCGCTGACCGCGGCGGGCATCGGCTACGCCTTGCGCGCGCCGTTAAAGGCGTGGGTCATCCGCGCCGTCGAAACGAAATTGATCGGCAAGGCGTAAGGGCGTGGCGAACGAGATTCGCGTTCAGTTCGACATTTCGCGCGTCGTCCGGCTTTTCGACGATCTTTCCCGGAACGGCCTGAATCAAGCCTGGAAAACCACGCTGCGAAAAACCGGCGGATGGATGAAAAGTCAGGTGGCGAAGGCGGTTTCGGCGGATAGCCGGATTCCGCAAAAGGCGCTGCGCTCTCGCCTGCTTTTTTATCTGAAGCAATACGGCGAAAAGTTCTGGCTGGGGATGAACCCCATCGCCGCGCATCGGCTGGGCAAGACGCGCAAGACGAGGCGGGGCGTCACGGCGGGGCGTTTTTCTTTTCCCGGCGCGTTCACCTTCGGCAACCAGCCCGGCAAACCGGCGTTCCGGCGCGTGCAGGGCAAGGTGGAACTGGCGCGCCTCGAATGGAACGAGGCCGGGGAACGGGCGTTTCAGGGCGTGATTCCGCGCATCGAGGCGCGGCTTCTGAAAACGCTGGAACAGGAACTCCATTACCGGCTCCTGAAGGAACAAGGAAAAATCTGATGGCGATACTCACCGCGCTTCACCGGGCAATCCAGGAGGGCATCACGGCGGGGCTGCCCGGCGTTTTCGTCCTGCCGCCCTACCCCGACCTGCAACGCGCCCTCACGCGCCTGCCCGCCATCGACACGCAATTGACGGACCTGGAACCGGGCGATGACCCCGGCTCCGGGGAAGCGCCCTTGATCGGACGCTTTACCGCCCGCGTCATCGTCGACCCCAATCTCGCGGACGCGGGGCTTTCCGCGCGCGAAATGGCCGCGCGATTGGCCGCGCTCCTTTATCGCCAGACCTGGGGCATGACGGAAATCGGTTATGCCCATTTCGTCCAGGCGGGCGAGGATGCCCTGTCCCCCGATCTGGACGGCTATCTCGTCTGGATGGTCGAATGGACGCACGCGTTTTACGCCGTCTGACGGCGGCCTTGCGGGGTATGGCATCAGGTATGGCTAAAGTGTGGCTAAAGTATAGCCAAAAACGCCATACCCCTCTGGAATCCTTTACTGGCGCGGGTTTGCCGGTAGTAATAAAAAGCCATACCCACTAGCCTAGCATTGCCATACGGGCGCGGGTTTGCGGGGATTTTGGCAAATGTCGGCGGCCTTGCGGCGAAACCATTTGCAGTATTAGAAAGCGAGTTTTCATGAGCGCTGCCTTTTTCGACATCCTCCGCGTCGCGGATCGGCTTTTAGAGAAGGCGCCGGGCTTTGCCCATGTCGGCGTCGCCGCCTCCATCGACGACATCGAGGCGCAAATCAATTTCAGGACGCCCGGCGCGTATGTGATCCTGCCGCGCGAGGAAGCGGCCGAGGCGCCGAAAACGCCGAACACCATTGCCGTCACCGCCCGCTTTTCCGTCGCCATCGTCGTCTTCCGTCCGCGCGAGCGGGCATTGGCGCAAGACCTGCCGACGGAACTGGTCGCGCTTATCCATCAGTGCCGGGCGGCATTGGCCGGATGGGTCGCGCCCAGCCCGGAACAAAAGGCGACGATGATTCTTTTCGAATCCGGCGGCGTCGAGCGCGACAACGACGCCACGCTGACCTGGCTCGAAACCTACCGGACCACCCACGCGCTCTTGAAGACAGGAGGATGACCCCATGCCCCGCAAAACCCAGAGAAAGCCTGTCGAGGCCAATGATCCGCTCGTTCTGGAAGAAACGCGATTCGCCGCGCAACCCGTGACGCTGAAGAAAGCGCACACGCACGCCGGGAAGCGGCGCGAGGCGGGCGAGGAGATACGCGTGACCGACGCCGCGACGCTCGCCTTTCTTGCCGCGCGCGGCATCGTCTGATCATGCGCAAATCATTTCCGGTTTTTTACCCGCCCGGCAAGCGAGCGTTACCAGCATGTCCAGGCTGAATTTTTCCCATTTCCCGCGCATGAGGTCGGAAACGCGCGACTGTTTGATGCCAAGGACACGCGCCGCTTCCATTTGCTTCCATTCTTGTCCGGCAATGGTTTCGCGCAATGTATTCATCAGTTGCGCGCGCATGGCGAGCAGCGCCGCTTCTTCCGGCGGGAAACCCAGATCGGCAAACACATTTCCGCAAGAAGGAATCACGGGTTCTGTTTTCATGAGGATTCATCCTTTACTTGTTTATAACGCCTTGCGGCAAGATCAATGTCTTCCTTTCTCGTCTTCCGGCTCTTCTTCTGAAAAGCGTGCAGGACATAAACCGCATCGGCGAATCTGGCCACATAGAGCACACGCCATTCGCCCTGAACATGAATTCTTATTTCATAAGCGCCCGCTCCAATGTTCAGCATGGGCTTGAAATCCGAAGGCATTCCGCCGCGCTGTACCGCGTCCAGTTCAAACCCTGACGCCCGTCTTGCCTCGACGGGAAAGCTTTTCAGGTCATCCTTGGAAGAGCCAATGAAGCGCAGTGGTTTCATGTGTTGATTATATATGTACTTAGATAAAAAACCAGGGTTTCCCCGTTTTTTTTTTGCAGTCCAACCCCGCCCGCCTCGCAAACCCCTGGCGGGCTTTTTTTTGAAAGGAGCCGATCATGGCTGATGACAACAAACTTTTTTCTTTTCAGGGCTATGTCTATCTGGGCGGGATTTCCGGCCGGAAGATCGTCGATCCCGTCTGGGTGGGCGACGCCACCATGACCGTCGCGCTGGAGACGGAATCGGTGGAGCACAACGAATCCTTCTCCGGCCAGCGCCTTCCCTACGGGCGGCTGACCACGAAGAAGAGCGCCACGGCGACGCTCACGCTCTTCGAGGCGCGCGCCGAGAATCTGGCGCTGGCGCTCTATGGCGTCAATGTGCCGGTTACGTCCGCCTCGGTTACGGCGGAGGCAATCCCCGACACGACCGGTCTCGTGGCGCTCGATCACGCGCTCATCGACAATCTCGTCCTGACCGACAGCACGAGCGGCACGCCCGTCGTTCTGACGGAAGGGACGAACTACACGATCGAGAACGCGGCCGGCGGGCTGATCCGCATCCTGGAAACGGCGAGCCTCACCTTGCCCATCAAGGCCGCCTACGATTACGGCGCGGCCAACACGACGGGGATGTTCACGACGACGCCGCCGGAACGCTTCCTGAAGATGGTGGGGGTGAATACCCTGAACAACGCGCCGGTGGTGGTGGATTTGTACCGGGTGCGCTTCGACCCGGCTTCCGAGCTGGCCTTGCACAATGAGGAATTCGGTTCCTTCGAGCTTTCCGGCAGCCTGCTGGCGGAAGCGGGACTCATGACCGGCGAACTGGGCGGCTTCGGCACGCTCACCCTGGGCGCGGCGGCATAATGGCGCGCGCGTTGACGGAAGAAACCGGGCAAGGGACGAAGGGCGCTCCGTCCGCGGGCGCGTCCCTCCCGGCCGCCCCGCCGGAGGATGCCGACGACCTTTCGATTCTCGCGCCGGACGTGACCATGACGCTCGCGGGCGAGGCGGTCACGGCGCGGGAATTGCGCTTTGGCGAGCAGTTGAAATACTGGCGGGAACTCTCTGAAGTCACTGCCGAGCTTGCCGTCGCCGCGAAAGAAGACGACCCCGACGCCATTTTATCGGCCTTCGTCGCCTGTCATGATGCGTTCATGACGCTCCTTTCGGCTTCCACCGGCAAGCCGCCCGCGTTCATCGAAGACTTGCGCGGCGCGGAGGCGGAGGCGCTGCTGGGGGCGTTCTGGAGCGCGAATCAGGGTTTTTTTCTGCGCCGCCTGATGGCGGAATTCAGAAAGGCGGCGGCAAAACCGGCGGAAAAACCGGCGGCAAGGGAGACGGCTGGGGACGCGTCTTCGCCACCCTCATCCGCCACGGACATGCCAGAGGCGAACTGATGGACTACACCGCCCGGCAGATCATGCTCTTTTACCGCGAGGCGATCCGGCAGGAAAACGCGGAACAGGCCGGGCGGATTCTCGCCGCCAACCTGGGATTTTCGGGCGGGAAAGAGGCGCAAAGGGCGGTGAAGGCGCTGCTGGGGGGAAAGTCGTGAGTGCCTTTCATCGACGAAAAAGCCAGATGAGGATTTCCATGCTCGCTTCTATGCCCTTGGAAATGAAAATGCCAAATACCAGTATCGCCACGCCGGCCAGCGCCGTTATCAGGCTGGTGGAATACCAGAGGGCAAGGAACCCGAAAACCAGCGCCAGCAGCACCACAAGGCAGAGAATCTCTTCGAAATTGTATTTCATGGGAGCCACCATCAATGACTAACGGAAATTTGGCAACGCGGCAGGTGGCGGAGGCGCTACCACTTGTCGAACATCAGATGGTACAGGCTTTTGACCACGAGGACACAGCAGACGGCTCCGGCAAAAAAGACCAAGATCATTGGATTATCCCCAATGAGTTCATGCTGCAGAAAAAGGACAATGACCAGGGCAATTCCAAATCTTATTTTGGAAGAAAGTTTCATGGCGGCGGTTCCGCTCCGAAACGCCGCACGAAGGCGGAAATGGCGGAACGCGGCAGAAAAATGGAGAAAATCACTACCAGGATTGGCCGGAAGATGTACAGGAGCAATACCAGAACGGCCATGATGATAATGGCGGGCGGCCCGTATATCA
>JAITJU010000245.1 GCA_031278735.1 Zoogloeaceae bacterium | reverse complement strand
ATTGCATCGCCAATTTCCTGGTCGACAGTCCATCCAGAATCCCATAGCGAATTTTTTTCTCTTGCTTGGGCGTCGAGCCTGGCGTCAAGGGATCATATCGTTTGGTCATCATGGCTTTTCGGCTATTGCTCACACTTCAGAGAACGACTGGGCAGCGGGCGCAACCTGGGCTGAACACAGCAAACCCAATGCTTCCCGTGGTTGCCAACAAAAGCATACTCTCGCCATGTTACACTCCTTTCAAATCGTGTAAAAAAATCGCCAAGGCACTGAATCTACCGCCCTCAGGCGCCACCGGTCGCGCATTGTCCACAAAACCAACATTCTTGTCAAATCATGTCACACTACCCGCGCCCTATGGCGCGGCTGTCCGCAAATTCCCCATCATTCGCGGCTTCTCCTGCACAAGACGCGCCATTGTCCCTCCCCAGCGGCAGGCAGCACAGCAGAATGCCCGCGCTTCCGGCAAGCGCCTTCCTGATTGCCGTCCAGATCGGCGAGCGCATCCAGTCCGCTCGCCGCCTTCTCTCCGTTGCCTTCACCGTGTCCGCGCCAAAGAGTTCGGAACCGTTGTCTATTGCTCCGTTGCCGTTCCTATCCAGAACCAGAAGACCATCATCCCCCTTCACCCAGCCCGTGCCCGTCCTCACGCCGTCGCCGTCGTGATCGAACAGCACCGTGTCGTAACCGCTGACGCCCACGGCTTCCATGCTGTCGCCGTATCGATCCAGTTGACAGGCGACATGGCAGAAGTAGTTCTGAATCGTCACGCTGTCCGCTTCGCCGGGCAATGACCAGGCGGTTGCCCGAACGGCAGATTCCCGTCCGTTGGAAAACCACGCGCAATATTCATACTTTACTTTAAGTATAAAGTTTAACTCATTGATAAATAACAATTATATGACCTGTTGTGTGCCGTATGCGGTGCTGGCGCACGGCAGTTCCCAATCCCGACCGAAGGAACGCGCCCCACCCGATGGGACATGCAATGCGCTCCTGCAAAAACCACGCCGTCCTCTTGTCCAATATTAATATTTTACTTTAATAAATAAATATAACACATTGATAATAAATAGTTTTAATTCTCGAAACTTCTTTTCTTTCTGAATTCCGGCGCGGCCTTGTGCAGATAGTAGCCCATGGACCAGAGCGTCAGCAGCGCGGCGATCCAGATCAGCAGCGTGCCGACGAAATGGGTGTCCCAGCCGGTCAATCCAGTCACGAACGGGCCGATGACGGGAACCGGCATGTGGTTGTGAAAAAGCAGCAGGATGATGGCGATCATTTGCGCCGTGGTCTTGATTTTTCCGAGCATGGAGACCGCGACGTTTTTCGCCGCGCCGATTTTCGCCATCCATTCGCGCAGGGCGGAAATGGTGATTTCGCGGCCAATGATGATGGCGGCCACCACCGCGTTGACGCGCTCGAAATCCACCAGGATGATCAGCGCGACCGCCACGATGAGCTTATCGGCAACCGGATCGAGAAAGGCGCCGAAGGCGGAAGTCTGGTTGAACCTGCGCGCCAGGTAGCCATCCGCCCAATCCGTGATGCAGGCCACGATGAAAATGGCCGTGGCCGACAGGTCGCGCGCCATCGGCGAAACCCAGTCCGCAGGCAGATAATAGAGCGCCGCCAGGAACGGAATGGCGACAATCCGCAACCAGGTCAGGCACATGGGCAGGTTGAACATGTTTTTCAATGCAATGCTCGATAAATCGCCTTTGCCAGCGCCGGACTAATGCCGGGCGTCTGGACGAGTTGTTCTTCGGTGGCCGCGACGACGCCGGAAAGACCGCCAAAACGCGCCAAAAGCGCCTTGCGCCGCATCGGCCCCACGCCGGGAATGTCGTTCAGGCGGGAACGGTCGCGCGCCTTGCCGCGCCGCGCCCGATGACCGACCAAGGCAAAACGGTGCGCCTCATCGCGGATTTCCACCACCAGCGCCAGCGCGGGCGAAAGCGGCGCGTCGGCAATCCCGGTCACGGATTGTAATTGTAATGCGCGTCCGTCTGGAAATACCAGCGATTCCAGTCCCGTCTTGCGCCCTTCGCCCTTGGCAACACCGACCACAGGCAGATGCGGCAACCCCATTTCCGCCAAGGCTGCCGCCGCGACCGCCGCCTGTCCCTTGCCGCCGTCGATCAGCACCAAATCGGGCGCGCGCCCCTCCCCCTTCACAAGCCGGGCATAGCGGCGAGTCACGGCTTGGCGGATGGCGGCATAATCGTCGCCAGGCGTGACATCCCGGATGTTGAAGCGGCGGTAATCGGCATTTTTCATGCCATTATCCTGGTAGGCCACGCAGGAGGCTACCGGCGACTCGCCTTGCGTGTGGCTGATGTCGAAGCACTCGATGCGGGCAGGCGTCTCGACGAGTCCCAGCGCCTCTTGCAGCGCGACAAGACGCGCGCGCTGGCGGGCGCTGTCCTGGTTTCTGGCATTGATGGCAAGGCGCGCGTTCTGCGTGGCCATGTCGACCCAGGCTTTGTGCGTGACGCCCTTTGCCGTCTGTATCGGCACTTCCCGTCCGCTCACGGCTTCCAGCGCGGCGGCGACTTCTTCCATCGCCTCCGGCAAAGGGGAAACCAGCAAACGGGCGGGCGCGGGATGACGGGCGTAGTGCTGGCTGATGAAGGCGGCCATGGCTTCCGCCGCGGAACAGGCGGCATCCCCTTCTTGCGGAGAAACACCATCCGCGAAGAGATGATGATCGCCCAGATGGCGGCCACCGCGCACCATCGCCAGATTGACGCAGAGTTGCCCGGACTCGGCGCAGACGGCGATGACGTCCAGATCCTCGCGTTTTTGGCTTTCGATGAACTGTTTTTCCTGCACACGGCGCAAGGTCTGCAACTGATTGCGGTAAAAGGCGGCCGCCTCGAATTCCAGGCGAGCGGCGGCTTCTTCCATGAAATGCCGCAAGCGCGCGAAGACCTCGTTTTGCCGCCCCTGCAAGAACCAGATGGCGTGTTGCACGTCGCGCGCGTATTCCTCGCGCGTCACCAGCCCCCGCACACACGGCCCGCTGCAGCGTTGAATCTGGTAGAGCAGGCAGGGACGGGAACGGTGGGCAAAGACAGAATCCTCGCAACTGCGCAGACGAAAGGTCTTTTGCAGGAAATACAGCCCTTCGCGCACGGCGGACGCGGAGGGGTAAGGCCCGAAATAATCCGCGCCGCAGTTGGGCATGCCGCGAAAAAAGCCCAGACGCGGAAAATCCTCCCGGCCAATGACGATGTAGGGATAGGATTTGTCGTCCCGGACAAGAATGTTGTAGCGCGGGCAAAGGCGTTTGATGAGGTTGTTTTCCAGCAGCAGCGCCTCGGCCTCGGAACGGGTGACGGTGACTTCCATGTCGGCAATCTGCCGCACCATCATGGCAAGACGCGGATTTGCCAGATTCTTCCGAAAATAGGAAGCCACCCGCTTTTTCAGCTGCTTGGCCTTGCCCACGTACAGCACCGCCCCATCTTTCGCCAACATGCGATACACCCCCGGCATCTCCGGCAGTGTGCGCAAAAAGGACTGGGCGTCAAACATGGCGGGAAAAAGAAAGGTCAAAGCAATAATGATACGGCGGCTTGCGCCGCCGGTGCAGGGGAGAAGTCACTGTGCTGCGTTTTTCTTCCTGAACTTCATCCCTTCTTGATCCAGCCCATCGGTTTGCCCAGCGGCAACAGGGGACGGCCAAAAAAAGTGTTCAGGAAAATGGCGCCGGAAGCATAGAAACCCAGCAAGGAAATCAAAAGCTCCGCCCAGGCGGCCAGCGGGCCGAAGAGTTCCTTGTTGACGCCAAGCAGCTGAAACCCCAGGGAAGCGAGCAACAAGAGGATCAGCGCCATGATGGCGCCAAAAACCTTGTTGGCTTCAAAAGCAGCAACCGTGATGAAGCAACAGAAAAACAGATAGCCAAAACAGGCAAAGCCAAATTGCCTCAGATCGGCATTTTCCGGCGGCGCGCCAAACCAGCCGTTCTGGATAGCCCAAACTGCCGCCACGGCAATCCAGAACAAGCCGAAAGCGCCCAGCACAATCGCGCCAAAATAGCTGTTGCGCCTGAAGTCAACGACAGCAGCCCATATTTGCGCGATGGAGCCAAGGAATATCGCCCAGGGGATGAGATAGACGGAACCGGTCGTCCAGCCCATTTTTTGCGAGGCGGCAACGAAGGTGACCAGCGACAGGCCAAATACGCCCAGCGCCGTCGCGTCTGCCGATACGATTTTTGTTTCTTGTACTGCTTGCGTCATGTTGATTCTCCTTGGTCATTTTTGTAAAAATTGTCTGAAACCCATTGTTTGTTGGGGATTTCGAGGAAATGGCCTCCTGCGGCCAATGGTTGCGCACCTCCTTTCAGAAAATGACAACGGTTTGAACGCTCCCGCAAGGGAGAGAAAATCTTTTTGGCTTCCCGCGCGGCGGCGCGGAAATGGCTGTCCGCCGCCGGTTTCGCGTCGCCGGTTTCGCGCCGTCAGAAATGCAAGGCGCGCTTGTCGCAGGCCAGCGCCGCTTCGTGCAGGACTTCCGAAAGCGTCGGGTGCGCGTGGCAGATGCGGGCAAGGTCTTCGGAAGCGCCCGCGAATTCCATCACGGCGACGGCCTCGGCAATCAGATCGGATGCGCCCACGCCAATGATGTGTACACCCAGAATGCGATCTGTCCTCGCGTCGGCGATCATCTTCACGAAACCTTCCGGCGCGTCGATCCCCAGCGCCCGGCCATTGGCCATGAAAGGAACCTTGCCCACCTTGCAGGCGACGCCTTCCGCCCGCAATTGTTGCTCGCTCTTGCCAATCCAGGCGATTTCGGGCGTGGTGTAGATGACGGCGGGAATCATGTCGAGATCGCAATGTCCGGCCTGTCCAGCGATGCATTCCGCGACCATGACGCCCTCTTCCATCGCCTTGTGCGCGAGCATCGGGCCGCGCACCACGTCGCCAATCGCCCAGACGCCGGGAAGATTCGTCCGGCAATGCGCGTCGACCTCGATCTGGCCGCGCTCATTCATTTTCAGTCCCGCGTTTTCGGCGTTCAGCCCTTCGGTATTGGGAACGCGCCCCACGGAGACGATCAGGCGGTCGGCTTCCAGCTTGTTTGCCTTGCCATCCTTGTCGGCGTAAGTCACCGTCACGCCTTTCCTGCCGGTCTTCACGGCATCGATCCTCACGCCAAAATGGAATTCAAGCCCTTGTTTCGTCAGGATTTTCTGGGTTTCCCTGGCGATGTCGATGTCGGCGGCGGATAAAAAGCTGCCGCTCACTTCCAGAATACTGACCTCCGCGCCCAGCCTGCGCCAGACGGAACCCATTTCCAACCCGATGACGCCTGCGCCGAGGATGGCCAGTTTTTTGGGCACGGCGTCGATGTCGAGCGCGCCCACGTTGTCGCAGACGATGGTATTGTCGACGGGAATCCCCGGCAGATGTCGCGCTCTGGAACCCGTGGCGATAACGATTTGTCCGGCTTCGATTTCTTCCTTGCCGACCATGACCTTCCAGCCATTTGCCGTCTGGCCGACGAAAGCGCCATGCCCGGCAAGGAAGGTCACCTTGTTTTTCCTGAACAATCCCTTGATGCCGGTCGTCAGCTTGTTTACGATTTCCGCCTTGCGCGCAAGCATCCTGGATACGTCGATTTTCGGCTCGCCAATCTGAATGCCCTGCCCGGCAAAATCGTGCGCGGCTTCCTCGAAGAGATGCGTGGTATGCAGCAACGCCTTGGAAGGGATACAGCCCACATTCAGGCACGTGCCGCCCAGACGCGGTTCGCCCCTGGGGTCGGCATAAGGATTGGATTCGCAGCAGGCGGTCTTGAAGCCAAGCTGCGCGGCGCGAATGGCGGCCACATAGCCGCCGGGACCGCCGCCGATGACGAGAACCTCGAAGGATTGGGTCATGGATGAAAATCTCCTTGTGAAAAAATGTCGAAAAAATGTCATGCGCAAGAGCAGCGCGCCTCGATTTCCAGCGAAGCGCCGGATTTCCCGGCTTTACTGCTTTAGCGCGTTCTTGATTCAAATACCGATAACAATCCGAAGCCGGAATGTTTTTCGTGATTCTCCGCAAGCGAAATCTCGCGGCAATCTTCCAACATCGTCCGTGCGAGGCGCGCCGCGACAATCCATGCAAGAATTTCTCTTTCCGAAACGCTCCGGCAATTTGCAAGGCCGTCTGGATTGCCGCGTCGCCGCGCCCCTCGCAATGACGCGCGCCGTCATCTGAACAAGAAATGCTCCAATTTTGTTCTTGCCCTCCCATCCCGTAGGCGCGGGATTTCTGATTTCTATTTTGACCGCCGCGGCATCGTCCGCGAGAAGACGAAGGCGCTTCCCGCTGTCGCCCAGATGAATGCCGGTGCGGATGCGCATGGTTGCGCTGTTTTTCCGTCCCGCTCTCAAATTCCCAGCAGCAGCCGCGCCGGGTCTTCCAGCGTTTCCTTGATGGCGACGAGGCCGAGGACGGCTTCGCGGCCATCAATGAGGCGATGGTCGTAGGAAAGCGCCAGATAATTCATCGGGCGGATGACGATCTGTCCGTTTTCGACGACGGGACGATCCTTGGTCGCGTGGATGCCGAGGATCGCCGATTGCGGCGGGTTGATGATGGGCGTAGACAGCATGGAGCCAAAAATGCCGCCATTGGAAATGGAAAAGGTGCCGCCGGAAAGATCGTCAATGGAGAGCTTGCCGTCCTTGGCCTTGACGCCGAATTCGGCAATCTGCCGCTCAATGTCGGCAAGGGTCAGTTCGGAAGCGTTCCGCAGGATGGGCACCACCAGGCCGCGCGGCGAGCCAACGGCAATGCCGACGTCAATGTAGCCGTGATAGACGATGTCATTGCCGTCGATAGCGGCGTTCAGAATGGGAAAACGCTCCAGCGCGGCGCAGGCGGCCTTCACGAAGAAGCCCATGAATCCCAGGCGCACGCCGTGGATTTTCTCGAACTTTTCGCCATACTGCTTTCTCAGGGCGATGACCGGCGCCATGTTCACTTCGTTGAAGGTGGTGAGAATGGCGTTTTCGTTCTTGGACTGGATGAGCCGTTCGGCAACGCGGGCGCGCAGACGGCTCATGGGAACGCGCTGCTCGCTGCGGTTTCCCAGGGAGATCGACAGCGCGGCGGGCGCGGCGGCGACGGGCGTCGCCTTCAGCGCGTCTTCCTTGGTGACGCGACCGCCGCGCCCCGTGCCGCTCACTTCGCTGGCGGCGATGCTTTTTTCCGCCAGAATCTTGCGCGCGGCGGGGCTGACGGCAGCGGCAGGAGCCGTCGGCACGGCGGACGGAGCAACAACGACGGGCGCAACGGCGGGCGCGTTCGCGGTGTCCACCGCGGCGTTGGTGTCGATGCGGGCGATGAGTTCGTTCGGCGCGACGGTCTGGCCGTCGCCCCTGAGAATTTCCATGAGTACGCCCGCGTCCGGCGCGGGAACTTCCAACACCACCTTGTCGGTTTCGATGTCAACCAGCACTTCATCACGGACGACGGCTTCGCCAACCTGTTTTTTCCAGGCGACCAGCGTGCCTTCAGTGACGGATTCGGAAAGCTGGGGGACTTTGACTTCAATGATCATGATGATTCCTTTGGGGTTACTTGTATTCGATCTTGCCCAGCGCGGACTCGATCAGGAGTTTGAGTTGCTCATTGTGCTTGGCAAGATAGCCGACCGCCGGAGAGGCGGCCGCGGGACGGGAGACCAGCAGCAGATATTGCTTCGGCCCCACGGAACGCGCCAGATGCTGCCGCGAGGCAAACCAGTACCAGGCGCCCTGATTGCGCGGTTCTTCCTGGCACCAGACGATTTCGGTCACTTTGGGATACTTTGCCAGCTCGGCGGCAAACGAGGCCTCCGGAAAAGGATAAAGCTGTTCGAGACGCACGATGGCGATGTGCTTCAGCCCGCGTTCGCGGCGTCCCGCCAGCAGGTCGTAATAAACCTTGCCCGCGCAGAGCACAACTCGGCGCACTTTGCTCGCGTCCAGCGGCTCGATTTCGCCAATCACGCGGTGAAAACCGTCGTCCGTCAATTGCGCCAGCGTGGAGACCGCTTCCTTGTGGCGCAGGAGCGATTTGGGCGTCATCACGATCAGCGGCTTGCGCTGCTTTCTGAGCGCCTGCCGCCGGAGCAGGTGGAAAATCTGCGCGGGCGTGGTCGGCACGCAGACTTCCATGTTCATTTCGGCGCATAGCTGCATGTAACGCTCCAGGCGCGCGGAGGAATGTTCCGGCCCCTGTCCTTCGTAGCCGTGCGGCAACAGCATGACGAGGCCGCAGCCGCGTCCCCACTTGGCTTCGCCGGAGGAGATGAACTGGTCGATCACCACCTGCGCGCCGTTGGCGAAGTCGCCGAACTGCGCTTCCCAGATGACGAGTCCATTGGATTCAGCGGTCGCGTAGCCGTATTCAAAGGCCAGCACGCCTTCTTCCGAGAGTACCGAATCGTAGCATTGGAAACGCCCCTGTTCCGGTTGCAGATGCGCGAGCGGGTGATATGTGCCCTCGCTCCACTCCTGCCGCTGCTGATCGTGGAAGGCGGCATGCCGGTGGAAAAAGGTGCCGCGCCCCACGTCCTCGCCGGAAAGACGCACGCCATACCCTTCGGAGAGCAGCGTCGCGTAGGCGAGATTTTCCGCCATGCCCCAGTCGATGGGCAATTCTCCGCGCCCCATGGCGCGACGGTCGTCGACAATCTTCTTTACTCTGGGATGCAGGACAAAGCCTTCCGGAAACGCGGCAAGACGTTCGGAAAGGCGCGCGATTTCCTGCTGGGGGACGCGGGTGTCATAGATTTCGATGTATTTCCGGGTAACGTAGTTTTTCCAGTCCTGAGTCTGCACACGCTTGTAGCCAGACAGCGCCGGGTTATAGAGCAAATCACCCTTGTCCAGATGGTCGCGGTATTCCCGAATCATGGTTTCCGGCGCGTCGGCGGCCAGACTCCCCTCCGCCACCAGTTTGTCCGCGTAAATCCTGCGTGTGCCGGGATGCGCCTGCACCTTGCGGTACATCAAGGGCTGCGTCACCATCGGCTCATCCTGCTCGTTGTGCCCCAGCTTTCTGAAGCAATAGAGATCGATGACCACGTCCTTGCCGAATTCCTGGCGATAATCAACCGCCAGCTTGGTCACCAGCGCTACGGCTTCCACGTCGTCGCCGTTTACGTGGAAAATCGGCGCCTCGGCCATCTTGAAGATTTCCGTGCAGTAGTAGCCGGAGCGGTAATCCCGCGGGTCGGAAGTGGTAAAGCCGATCTGGTTGTTGACCACGATGTGAATGGTGCCGCCGACGCCATAGCCGCGCGTCCGGGCGAAATTCAGCGTTTCCTGATTGACGCCCTGCCCCGCCACGGCGGAATCGCCGTGAATCAACAGCGGCACGATTTTTTTCTTGCCGTCCTCGCCGTGACGCAATTGCCGCGCAAAGACGGAACCCTCGACCACCGGGTTGATGATTTCCAGGTGCGAGGGATTGAAGGCCAAGACCAAATGCACCGGCCCGCCGGGCGTGCCGACATCGGAGGAATAACCCAGATGATATTTCACGTCGCCCGCCGAAAGTTCCGCGGCCTTCTTCCCCTCGAATTCGGCAAAGAGCAGGGAGGGCGGCTTGCCCAGGGTATTGACCAGCACATTGAGCCGCCCGCGATGCGCCATGCCGATGACGATTTCCCGCACTCCGCGCACACCGGCGACGCGCACCAGTTCGTCCATGGCGGCAATCAGGGATTCGCCGCCCTCGAGCGAGAAGCGTTTCTGCCCGACGTAGCGAGTATGCAGGTAGCGTTCCAGCGTTTCGGCGGCGGTGACGCGCTCCAGAAGACGCCGCTTGTCTTCCGCGCTGTAGGCGCCGCGCGCGCGTATGGGTTCCAGGCGTTCCTGTATCCAGCGTTTTTCGCGGATTTCCGTCAGATACATGTATTCGACGCCGATGGAACCGCAATACGTCGCCTTGGCCGCTTCGAGAATCCTGGCGAGCGAGGCGTATTCACTGCCCATGCGAAACGAACCCGTGTGAAACGGACGGTTCAGATCAGCGTCCGAGAGCTTGTAATGGGCAAGCTCCAACTCGGGAACGAATGGACGTTCCTTGTGTTTCAGGGGATCCAGATCGGCGCGGCGATTGCCGAGAAAACGATAGGCATTGATCATTTGCAGGACGGCGACCTGCTTGCCGTCGTCAATCGGCGCGGCGCTCGGCTGACGGATGAAGCCGCCCCTTTTCGCCTGATCGGCAAAGGCGGCGATGACCGGCGCGTGCGGCAGGTCTTTTTCCACATAGCCCGGCTGGCGCGCCAGACCGTCGAAATAAACGCGCCAGTCTTCCGGCACGTTTTCCGGATGGTCGAGCCAGGTTTCGTACAGGGTTTCGACGAAGGGCGCGTTGCTGCCGTAAAAAAGCGTGGTTGCGAGTTTTTGCTGCATCATTCCTGTTCTCGTCATGAGGGTGAAGTTTGAATCATCCGCATCTTGCCGCGTTTTTCCGCGCTGCATGGAAAAACGCGACACGCCGTTTCTCACGGAAGATTCAGGACATCAGCGTTTTTCCAGCGGCACGACATCGCGCCTGGCCGCGCCTATATACAACTGGCGGGGACGCCCAATCTTGTATTCGGGATCGCTGATCATTTCCTCCCATTGCGCCATCCAGCCCGCCGTGCGCGCCAGCGCGAAAATGCAGGTGAACATCGAGGTGGGAATGCCGATCGCCTTTTGCACGATGCCGGAATAAAAATCCACGTTGGGATAGAGCTTCTTCTCGATGAAGTATTCATCTTCCAGCGCGATTTTTTCCAGCGCCAGCGCCAGTCTGAACAGGCGG
>JAITJU010000242.1 GCA_031278735.1 Zoogloeaceae bacterium | reverse complement strand
CCAGATTTCCGATTGGCATTTCCTTTCCGGCGGGTTCCGGCCTGGTCGCCTTTGCCGCCGCGACTGGCGTCATGCCGCTCGACATGCCGGAATCGGTGCTTGTGCGCTTCAAAGGCAAGATGCAACCCGGCATCACCCTGCGCGATCTGGTCAATGCCATTCCCTACTACGCCATCCAGCAAGGATTGCTGACGGTGGAAAAGAAGGGCAAGAAAAACATTTTTTCCGGGCGCATCCTGGAAATCGAAGGCTTGCCCGACCTGAAGGTGGAACAGGCGTTTGAACTGACCGACGCTTCCGCCGAACGCTCCGCCGCCGCCTGCGCCGTGGCCTTGAACAAGGCGCCGGTGGTCGAATACCTGCGTTCCAACATCGCGCTCATGAAATGGATGATCGTCGAAGGCTATCAGGACGCGCGTACCTTGGAGCGCCGCATTGCCGCGATGGAGGCGTGGATCGAAAAGGGAGAACTCCTGCAAGCCGACGCGCAGGCCCAATACGCCGCCGTGATCGAAATCGACCTTGCCGACGTGAAGGAACCCATCGTCGCCTGCCCGAACGACCCCGACGACGTGAAACCGCTCTCCGAAGTCGCGGGCGACAGAATCGACGAGGTGTTCATCGGTTCCTGCATGACCAACATTGGGCATTTTCGCGCCGCCGGGAAGATACTGGAGGGAAAAAGCGACATCCCGGCGCGGCTCTGGATTGCCCCGCCCACCCGGATGGACGCCCTGACGCTCACCGAGGAAGGTTATTACAGCGTGCTCGGCAAATCCGGCGCGCGCATGGAAATGCCCGGATGCAGCCTGTGCATGGGCAACCAGGCGCAGATCAGGAAGGGTTCGACGGCAATGTCCACTTCCACCCGCAATTTTCCCAACCGCTTGGGGGTGGACACCCGCGTGTATCTGGGTTCCGCCGAACTGGCCGCCGTTTGCGCGCTTCTGGGCAGGATTCCGACCGCGGCGGAATATCAGGAGCGCGTCAAGGCGATCAACGCGAAAGCCGCCGACATCTATCGCTACATGAACTTCGACCAGATTCCCGAATTCGCCGAGGCCGACGCCGCGGCATAGGCCATCCTTGTCGCGGAAAAGGGGAAAAGACAAGCCGTGAGCCAGCCGGATGTTCCCGGACGCCCCGCCCATGATTGGGGCGGGGATTTTTTTGCCCGCGAGAGGCGAAAGCGCCCCGGCGAACATGCCGCTTTCCGCAACCTTGTTCTCCGATAGGCATATTTAGTGTTTCGAGAGGCGCCATAACACTAGATACAGTATGTTTTGGGTTGACAGCGGCTTCTTTTCGCGCCTAGACTGCGCCCCTGTACGGTCAAGGGAATCCGGTTCGGCGGATGCGATGAAATTCCGCCGTTCCATGCCGGAGCTGCCCCCGCAACTGTGATCGGAGAGCCGCGTATCCACGGCGCCACTGGATTTGGTTCGTTCCGGGAAGGCGGATGCGCGACGAAGACCCGAAAGCCAGGAGACCTGCCGTCCTTTTTTCTTTTTCTGTGCGTGGAGCGGGGCGTCTCCTCGGACGATGACGGTCGCATTCGGGATCGCCTATCTTCTGGATTCCCGCTTTGCGCGCTCCAATGGAGCGTACTGTATGTCCTTACCGTTTCAAGCCGCCGCCATCGCCGTTGATGGTCTGGAAGTCATCCGGCGCAACGGCGTCGTTGCGCCTTTTCTGGCGCAAAAAATCTCGCTGGCGATGTCAAAGGCTTTTCTTGCCGTGGAGGGCGAAGGCGGCGCGGCTTCCGTTCGTATTCGGGAGGTGGTCGCCCGCCTGACGCAAAATGTGGTGGAAGCCCTCCTGCGCCGCCATCCGGCGGGCGGCACGGTGCATATCGAGAGTATCCAGGATCAGGTGGAACTGGCCTTGATGCGCGCCGGCGAGCATGACGTGGCGCGCGCCTACGTGCTCTACCGCGAGCGCCGCGCCGAAGAGCGCGCCGCCCAGGAAGCCCGGCAGGGCAAGACGGCTGGTTCCGGCATCCGCGTCGCCGTGGCGGGCGAGCGGCGTCCGCTGGATGTCGCCGCCCTGCGCGCGCGCCTCGCCCTGGCCTGCGACGGGCTGGACGAGGCCGACGCCGGGGCCGTGCTGGAACTGACGCTCAAGAATCTCTACGACAACATGCCGCTCGCCGAGGTCTACACGGCGCTCACCCTCGCCGCGCGCACCCTGATCGAGCAGGACCCGGTCTATGACAAGGTGACGGCAAGGCTCACCCTTTTCGCCTTGCGCGAAGAAGTCCTGGGGCAGGAAGCAGGTCAGGAACGCTCCCCGGAAACGGCGGCGGCGAGGGATTATTTTCCCCGCTTCGTGCGCCTGGGCATCGAGGCCGAACTTCTCGATCCCCGTCTGGCCGAATTCGACCTCGACCGTCTCGCGGCGGCGCTTGATTCCGAACGCGACCTGCAATTCACCTATCTTGGCCTGCAAACCCTCTACGATCGCTATTTCCTGCACATCGACGAGCGCCGCGTCGAACTGCCGCAGATCTTTTTCATGCGCGTGGCGATGGGGCTGGCGTTGAACGAGATCGACCGGGAGGCCCGCGCCATCGAATTCTACGACCTCATTTCCCGCTTCGATTTCATGTGCTCGACGCCGACCCTCTTCAATTCCGGCACGCGGCACCCGCAGCTTTCGTCCTGTTATCTCACCACAGTGGAGGACGATCTGGAGGGCATCTACCAGGCGTTGAAGGAAAACGCGCTCCTGCAAAAATACGCGGGCGGGCTGGGCAACGACTGGAC
This sequence comes from Zoogloeaceae bacterium, assembly GCA_031278735.1. Lineage (GTDB taxonomy): Bacteria > Pseudomonadota > Gammaproteobacteria > Burkholderiales > Rhodocyclaceae > Azovibrio. The sequence continues at coordinate 3,121 of JAITJU010000242.1, read as the reverse complement.
GCCGATCCGCGCCCTGGGCAGCCGCATCAAGGGCACGAACGGCAAGAGCCAGGGCGTGATTCCCTTCCTGAAAGTGGTCAATGACACGGCGGTGGCGGTCAATCAGGGCGGCAAAAGGAAGGGCGCGGTCTGCGCCTATCTGGAAACCTGGCATCTGGACATCGAGGAATTTCTGGAACTGCGCAAGAACACGGGCGACGAGCGCCGCCGCTGCCACGACATGAACACCGCGCACTGGATTCCCGATCTGTTCATGGAACGGGTGATGGCAAACGGCGAGTGGACGCTCTTTTCCCCCGACGAGACGCCCGATCTGCACGAAAAATTCGGACGCGCCTTCGCGGAAAGTTACCTCGCCTACGAGGAAAAGGCGGCGCGCGGCGAGATCCGGCTCTTTCGCAAGGTCTCCGCCGTGCACCTCTGGCGGCGGATGCTCACGCTTCTTTTCGAGACCGGGCATCCGTGGATCACCTTCAAGGACCCGTGCAATCTGCGCTCGCCGCAGCAGCATGTCGGCGTCGTTCACAGTTCCAACCTGTGCACCGAGATCACCCTGAACACCTCGGAAGCGGAAACCGGCGTCTGCAACCTGGGTTCCATCAACCTGCCCGCGCACCTGAAGGACGGGCGGCTCGACATGGAAAAACTCGCCCGCACCATCGGCACGGCCATGCGGATGCTGGACAACGTGATCGACATCAATTTCTACGCCACCAACAAGGCGCGCAACGCCAATCTGCGCCACCGTCCCGTGGGACTGGGCATCATGGGCTTTTCGGATTGTCTGCATCTCCTGCGCCTGCCCTACGCCTCGAAAGCGGCGGTGGAATTCGCGGATCGCTCGATGGAAGCCGTCTGTTATCTCGCTTACCGGGCTTCCACCGACCTTGCCGCGGAGCGCGGGCGCTATTCGAGTTTTTCCGGCAGCCTGTGGGATCAGGGCATCCTGCCGCTTGATTCCATCGCGCTTCTGGAAGCCGAGCGCGGCGCGCCCGTAGACCAGGACCGGAGCGCCGCGCTCGATTGGGAGACCTTGCGCGCCCGCGTCCGGGAAGTGGGGATGCGCAATTCCAGTTGCGTCGCCATTGCCCCGACCGCCACCATCTCCAACATCGTCGGCGTCTCGCAGGGCATCGAGCCGGAATACCAGAACCTCTACGTCAAATCCAATCTTTCCGGCGAATTCACCATCATCAATGAGCATCTGGCGCGCGAACTGAAGGAGCGCGGCCTGTGGGACACGGTGATGGTGGCCGATTTGAAATACTTCGACGGCTCCGTCGCCCGCATCGACCGCGTGCCGGAAGACATCCGCGCGCGCTATGCCGCCGCCTTTGAAATCGACCCAAAATGGCTGGTGGAAGCCGCCTCCCGGCGGCAGAAATGGATCGACCAGGCGCAATCGCTGAACCTCTATCTGGCCGCGCCCTCCGGCAAGAAACTGGACGAACTCTACAAATTCGCCTGGACGAAGGGACTGAAGACCACCTACTACCTGCGCACCCTGGGCGCTTCCCAGGCGGAAAAACTGGATCAGGCGTCAGGCAGGGATCAGGAACCGGAAGCGTATGCCGAAGCGCCGCGCTTTTGCGCCATCGACAACCCCGACTGCGAGGCTTGCCAGTGATCGGAGGACAGAGGACGGAGGACAGAAGACAGATGCAACCGTCTCAAGGCCATCGTCTTTACGGGAAGAGCAGCGGCGCGACGTGAGCGGCGCGTCCAGCATCAACAAGACAGGAGAGAACCCGATGAACGCCTTTTTCGATGACTGGGACGACGCGTCCGTCCCCGCGACTGCCGCGCCCGAAGCGCCTGCCCAAACGACGCAAACCGTCCAGGCCGCGCCCGCCGCCGCGCTTGCCCCCATAAAAGCCTCCGACAAGCGCGTGGTCAATGGTCACGGCGACATCAACCAGCTTGCGCCGTTCAAATATGCCTGGGCCTGGGAATTCTTCCTCAAGGCCAACCGCAACCACTGGGCGCCCACGGAAATCAACATGGCGCAGGACGTGCAGGATTACCACCACAAGCTCACCCCGGCGGAACGGCACATGTTCGAGAACGTGCTCGCCTATCTCACCACCTCGGACATTCTCGCCATGCGCAACATCGGGCTGGCCGTCATGGAAAAGATGACCGCGCCGGAACTCCAGATCTACCAGGCGCGCCAGGTCTACGAGGAAGCCCTGCACACCTGGACCTACCAGCACTGCATCGAAACCCTGAATCTGGAGCAGGAGGAAATCTACAACCGTTACCGGGTGGTGCCCGCCATCCACGGCAAGATCGCGCTCGCCAACCGGAGATTGGAAAAAATCCTGCGCTCCGACCTCGACCTTTCCAACCGGGAGACGCTGCACGAATTCGCCCTCTCCTACCTCTTCTTCGCGGGCATTTTCGAGGGCTGCTGGTTCTACAACGGCTTTTCGCCCATCTTCGCCCTGCAACGGCGCGGCTTGATGAAGGGCACGGCGGAGCAGTTCCAGTACATCATGCGCGACGAGGTGCTGCACTGCGCCTTTGGCCTGCGCGTGATCCGCGAACTGATGCAGGAGGAAAACCTGACGCTCGACCCCAAGGCCGTCGCCGAACTGTGGGCGGAAGCCGACGCCGCGGAAGAAGCCTACGCCAGCTACATCCTGCAAGAAGCCATCCTCGGCTATTCCGCCGACCTGCACCTGGGACAATTCCGCTTCGTCGCCAACCGCCGCGCCCGCCAGATGGGGCTTTCCGAACCCTTCCCCGGCGCGCAGGCGACGCTCCCCTGGCTGGATGAGCAGGCCAACCTGAGAAAAGAGAAGAATTTCTTTGAAACGCGCGTGACGGAATATCAGACCGGAGGCAGTCTGGTGTGGTGAGGCGGGCGGGCGTTGCCCGGCGGCGGGGCGTCCGCGCCGCCGGTCGTTGGCCGTTGAATGGCGGGCGCATGAAACGAAAATCATCGCAAAAATTTGTTGACAGGACAGGAATGTCTCGCCATAATCCCGCTCCTTCGCTGCGCTGGTTGGGCAGCGATTCTGTTCTTTAACAATGAGACGACCGATAGGTGTGGGCGCTTTTGGCGTGGTGTTTTGTCTGTCTGTTTGGGTGGGCAAGATGCTGAAGCATGAAGCGCTCG
>JAITJU010000211.1 GCA_031278735.1 Zoogloeaceae bacterium | reverse complement strand
GCAGATTTGGCTGCCGACGATCATGCGAACAGGGCATCCGCGAAATCCTTCGCCACGAAGGGACGCAGGTCGTCAATGCCTTCCCCGACGCCGATGAAGCGGATGGGCTTGGGACACTGACGGGCAATGGCGGCAATGACGCCGCCCTTGGCGGTGCCGTCCAGCTTGGTGAGGATGAGGCCGCTTACCTGAATGGCCGCGTCGAACGCCCGAACCTGGGCAAGCGCGTTCTGGCCGACGCTGGCGTCCAGCGTCAGCAGGACTTCATGCGGGCCGCTGGCGTCGGCTTTCTGGATCACCCGGCGCACCTTGGCGATTTCTTCCATCAGGTTCAACTGGGTGGGGAGCCGCCCGGCGGTATCGGCCAGCACGATGTCGATCTGGCGCGCGCGCGCGGCGTGGATGGCGTCGAACGCCACGGCGGCCGGGTCGCCGGATTCCTGGGCGATGACGGCAACGCCGTTGCGCTCGCCCCAGGCCAGCAATTGCTCGCGGGCGGCGGCGCGAAAGGTGTCGCCCGCCGCCAGCAGCACGCGTTTGCCCCGCGCCTGAAAATAATGCGCCAGCTTGCCGATGGAAGTGGTCTTGCCCGCGCCGTTCACCCCGGCCAGCAGGATGATGTAGGGCTTGTGCGCCGAAGTGTCCCATGTTGCCTCCAGCGGCGCGATCAGTTCGGTGAGCGCGAGGGCCAGCGCGGACTGAATGGCGCTTTCGCCTTCCAGGCCTTCCTTTTTTGCCCGCGCTTTCAGGTTATCCAGCAAATATCGGCTGGCCTCGACGCCGACATCGGCGGCAAGCAGCAGTTCTTCCAGTTCCTCAAGCAATTCGTCATCGACCTTGCCGCGCGCGAACAGCGCCCGCGTTCGCTCGCCCAGCCGCGCCCGCGTGCGCGCCAGGCCGTCGAAAAGGCGCTCGCGCCACGAAACCCTGGCCGCCGCTTCCGGCGCCGCTGAATCGGTTTTTTTTCCGAGAAGAATGTCGAACATGAAAATCCTGTCGCGTGGAGAAAGACGGGAATCACTGCCCGCGCCGCTCATCGCGCCCGCGTAAGCAAAATGGACGGATGCGGGATTTTAGCGCATCGGGAACGAATCCGGTGCCGGGGATCGGAAATCAGGGATCGGAAGCAGGCGCTTTCGCGTCCGGGCGGTCGGGGGATGGCCGTTCCTGCGGGGTTCCGTTCCCGGCGCTCCGATCCCCTGCCTTTTCACACGCGGCACACGCGGGAAAGAAAATGCGACAATCCGTTTCTCCCCGCGTCCGCCATATGTGGCTAGAATGACCGGCTTCATCAAAATGATTCCTCGATCACGCGATCTGACCTGCCCCAAGGAAAGCACTGCCATGACTTGCACACGCATTCGTTCCCTGCGCCATTGCGCTCTCCTCCTCGTTTGCGCGCTGTCCGCGCTTGCCGCCCGCGCGGACGGCGTTTTCGAGACCACGCTGAAGAACGGCCTGAAAATCATCGTGAAGGAAGACCATCGCGCCCCGGTCGCCGTGCAGATGGTCTGGTACCGGGTGGGCGGCATGGATGAAACCGATGGCGTCTCCGGCGTGGCGCATCTTCTGGAACACATGATGTTCAAGGGGACGCCCAAGGTTGGCGCGGGCGAATTCAGCCGCCGGGTCGCCGCCGTCGGCGGACGCGACAACGCCTTCACCGGCAGCGATTACACCGCCTACTTTCAGCAGATACCGAAGGAAAAGCTCACCGACATGATGGCGCTGGAAGCCGATCGGATGCGTCACCTGACGGTCGCGCCAGAAGAATTCGCGCAGGAAATCAAGGTGGTGATGGAAGAACGCCGTCTGCGCACCGAGGACAATCCGAACGCCCTCCTGTTCGAGCAGACGCGCGCCGTCGCCTTTCAGGCGCACCCGTACCGGCGTCCCGTAATCGGCTGGATGAACGATCTGGAAAACATGACCGCAGCCGACGCCAAGGCCTGGTATGAAATCTGGTACGCGCCCAACAACGCCACTCTCGTGGTGAGCGGTGACGTGGCGCATGAAGCGGTCTTCAAACTGGCGGCGCGTCATTACGGCGGGCTGAAGCCGCAAAAGCCGCCCGCGCAAAAACCGCAGCGCGAACCCGAACAAAAAGGTCTGCGCAGGCTCACGGTCAAGGGGCCAGCGGAACTTCCCTACCTCCTCATGGCCTGGAAAGCGCCCGGCATAACGCGGATCGACGGTACGGTCGAACCCTTCGCGCTCAACATGCTCGCCGCCATTCTGGATGGTCACGCGAGCGCGCGTCTGCCGCGCCGCCTGGTGCGCGAAAAACAGATGGCCATCAGCGTTGGCGCTTCCTACGATCCCCTGAATCGCGGCCCGGCGCTCTTCTACCTTTACGGCACGCCCGTCCCCGGTCAGACGCCGGAAGCCCTGGAAGCCGCATTGAAGGCCGAAATCGCCGACATCGCGCAAAATGGCGTGGAAGCGGCGGAACTGGCGCGCGCCAAGGCGCAATTGCTGGCCGCGGAAACTTACAAGCGGGATTCCGTATTCGGGCAGGCGATGGAAATCGGCGCGATGGCGATCCTGGGATTCGCCTATCGGGATATCGACGCCATGAACGCGCGGCTGGAAGCCGTGACGACGGAAGAAGTGCGGACGGCGGCGCAATCCTGGTTCAACGACGATAGCCTGACCGTGGGCCTGTTGCAGCCGACGCCCCTGGCGGAAACGGAAGCCGCGTCCGCTCCGTCCGCGGCGCCGACGCGGCGCTGACGCCTGGTTCCCTCTTTTTTCCAATACAAATCAAATAAAACTTCGCAACGCCAGAAGGAAAACACCATGCCCCATAAAATTTCGCTTCCCTTGTCGTCCCTCTTCTCCCGTCCGCGCCGCGCAATCCTCATGCTGGCAGCCAGCGTCCTGCTGGCGGCATTTTCCGCGCGCGCCGACATTCGCATCGAGCACTGGCAAACCCAAAACGGATCGCGCGTGAATTTCGTGGCGGCGCGTACGCTGCCCATTCTGGATGTGCGCCTGGATTTCGCCGCCGGCTCCATGTTCGATCCGGCGGGCAAAATCGGGCTGGCGGCGCTCACGCACAGGCTTCTGGATTTGGGCGCGGGCGATCTGGACGAGGATGAAATCAGCAATCGCCTGGCCGACGTGGGCGCGCAGCTTTCCGGCCACGCCGACGCCGACCGCGCCAGCCTCAGCCTGCGCGTCCTGTCCGCGCCGGAAAAGCAGGCGGCGGCGCTGGCGGTCTTCACGGGAATCCTGCGCCAGCCGCATTTTTCCGCCCCGGTGTTCGCGCGTGAGCGGGCAAACAGCGTCGCCGCCCTGAAAGACGCGCTCACCCGTCCCGACGCGCTTGCCAACCGCGCTTTCTGGAACGCGCTTTATCCCGCGCACCCCTATGGCAACCTCACCACGCCGGAAGGACTCGCCGCCCTGACGATCGAGGATGTCCGCCAGTTCTGGCGCGCGCACTACCTCGCCGCGAACGCCACGATCAGCATTGTGGGCGACATCGACCGGGATGCCGCCGGCGCCCTGGCCGAACGCCTTGCCGCCGCCTTGCCGACGGAAGGTGTCCCGCCTGTTCTTCCCGACCCGCCCGTCGCGGACGCGGGGAAAATCCTGCAACTGCCGCATCCGGCCAGCCAGGCGCACATCTATCTGGGATTGCCCGCCATCGCCAAGAACGATCCGGATTTCTTTCCCCTGCTGGTGGGCAATTACATACTGGGCGGCGGCGGCTTCGTCTCCCGTCTGATGACGGAAATCCGCGAAAAACGCGGCTACGCCTACAGCGTCTATAGCTATTTCTCGCCAATGAAGCAGGGCGGCCCTTTCACCGTCGGCCTGCAAACCCGCAAGGAACAGGCGGATGTGGCGCGAACGCTGGCGAAAAAAATTCTTGCCGATTTTCTGCGAACCGGACCGGAACCCGCTGAACTCGCCGCCGCCAAAGCCTACCTGACCGGCAGCTTCCCCCTGAATCTGGACAGCAACTGGAAAATCCTCACCCAGGTGGCCGACATCGGCTTTTATGGCCTGCCGCTCGATTACCTCGCGCATTATCAGGAACGCGTTCAGGCCGTGGAGCTTGCCGACATCCGCGCCGCCTTCGCCCGGCATGTGCGGCTGGAAAACCTGACGGAGGTCACGGTCGGCGCGGCAAAGGAATGAGGCCGCCCGCGCCCGGCGGCGCGTTCGAGCTTGCTGTTCCCCGCGCGTCGTTCTCTGGTAGAATCCGCCTTCGTTCACGCCAAACGCATTCTTCACGTCGAATGGCTTGGCCGTTTTCTTTTTTCACCTGTTCTGGCATTTGAGGCCAAGAGTTTTTCCATGTCGGCTTTTTGGGATTTCTGCTTGCAGCGTTGTCGGCAAGATCTGCCGTCGCAGCACTTCGATAACTGGATTCGTCCTCTGGTATTGACGGGCAACGAGGAAGAAGGTTTTTGTCTGCAAGTCGGTAATCCGTACATCAAGAACATGGTGCGCGAAAAATATCTCGCGCGCATCACTGCCCACGCCAGCGAGTTTTTCGGCAGACCCGTGCGCATTGCCCTGAAATGCGGCAAACAGGCCTGCGCCGCGCCGGAAGCGGCAACGCCCGCTCACGTCCTCAATGGACAGGCGCACCGGGAAGCCGCCGCGGCAAAAAGCAACGAAAAAACCCGTCTCAATCCTGCCTTCTCCTTTGAGAATCTGGTGGTCGGCAAGACCAACAGCCTGGCCTATGCCGCCGCCGAAGGCGTCGCCGCCAAGCTGGGCGGCGCTTATAACCCGCTCTTCATCTACGGCGGATCGGGACTGGGCAAGACCCACATGATCCATGCCATCGGCAACCGCGTCCTCCGTGACGCGCCGGGAAAAAACGTGCGTTACGTCCATGCCAACGATTACGTTTCCAGCGTGTTCGCCGCCTTCCAGAATCATTCCTTCGACGCGCTCAAACAGTATTACTACAAGCTGGACGTGCTGCTTTTCGACGACGTTCAGTTCATGGGCAGCAAGGAGCGGGTGCATGAGGAGTTTTTCAACATCCTGAACACCCTGCTGGAGGCGAGAAAACAGGTCATCATCACATGCGACACGTATCCCAAGAACATCAACGGTCTGTCGGATCGCATCGTCAGCCGCTTCGACTGCGGCCTGGTCGTGCAAATCGACCCGCCGGAACTCGACATGCGCGTCGCCATTCTCAAGCAGAAGGCCGAGGCCATGCGCCTGAATCTTTCCGATGAAGGCGCTTTTTTCATCGCCAAGTACCAGCGCTCCAACGTGCGCGAATTGGAAGGCGCGCTGAAAAGAGTCATGGCGTATTCCGATTTTCGCAACGAACCCATCACGCCGGAATCCATCCGCGAAGCCTTGAAGGACATCATCAACGCCACACGCAACGTCAGCATGGAAGACATCCAGAAAACCGTGAGCGAGTTTTACAAAATCAAGCTGACCGACCTGCTTTCCAAGAAACGCAACCGCCAGGTGGTGCGCCCGCGCCATATTGCCATGTGGTTATGCCGTCAAGTCACGCAGTTCAGCCTGCCGGTCATCGGCGACGCCTTCGACCGCGATCACACGAGCGTCATGTCCGCCTGCGACAACATCGAAACCCTGCGCGCCAAGGATAGTGTGCTCGCCCATGATCTGCACGTGCTGGTGCAGATGTTCAAGGAATAAAGGCGGCTACGGCGCGGCGGGCGCCTTGCCCAGGCGCTGGATGACGGCCTGGAGTTGCGCGAGAATGCGCGGCGGAGCGGCGATGATGTTGCCGGTGCGCAGGCAGTTCGCGTCGGAAAACGGATCGCAGACATAACCGCCCGCTTCGGTAATCAGGAGACTGCCCGCCGCCATGTCCCAGGGCGAGAGACCAAATTCCCAGAACCCGTCCAGCCGTCCGGCGGCAACGTAAGCCAAATCCAGCGCCGCCGCGCCGGGACGTCGCAGTCCGGCGGTCTTTTGCGTCAGTTCCCGAAAAATCCGCAGGTAGTCGTCCAGATAGCGGAAATCTCGATAGGGGAACCCCGTGCCGATCAGCGCCTCCCGTAATTTGAGGCGCCCGGAAACGCGCAGGCGGCGATCATTCAAGAAAGCGCCCTTGCCCTTGGCGGCGACAAACAGTTCATTGCGATTGACGTCGTAGACCACGCCCTGTTCCACCTGATCCCGTCGCGTCAGGGCAATGGAAACGGCATATTGGGGAAAGCCGTGAATGAAATTGGTGGTGCCGTCCAGCGGATCGATGATCCATTGGTGTTCGCTTTGCGGATTGCGCCCGGCCAAAAGCCCCGACTCCTCTGCTAGAATCCCGTAGTCGGGACTGTCTTCCCGCAAAACCTGGATGATGGCGGCTTCCGCCGCGCGGTCGATTTGGGTGACGAAATCATTGGGCTGCTTGCTGGCGACGTCCAGCAGATCCAGGTTGCGCGTCGCGCGATTGATAATCTGGCTGGCGCGTCGCGCCGCCTTGACGGCGATGTTGAGTGCGGCGATGTTGAGTGCAGGATTTGTCATGTCGAAAGAACCAGGGACGCCGCAACCCCGTTCGAGATTTGCCGCATCCATGAGAGGAAAGTTTCGCATTCTAATATGAACACGCCTTCTTCGCCTGTTTCTGTATCTCTCGACGCCTTCCGGCGCATCCGCGTGGTGCTGGCGCGCCCCAGTCATCCTGGCAATATCGGTTCGGCGGCGCGCGCCCTGAAAACGATGGGGCTTTCCCGCCTTTTTCTGGTCGCGCCAAAAAATTTTCCCAGCCCGGAAGCGACGGCGCTGGCTTCCGGCGCGCAGGACGTGCTGGATGCGGCCTTGGTGACGGATACCTTGGACACGGCGCTGGCGGATACGACTTATAGCCTTGCCGTTTCCGCCCGCGCCCGCGATTTGGGGCCGCCGACATGGACGGCGCGCGCCGGGACGGCGGAGATTTTTCAGCGCGCCCTGCGGGGAGAAGAGGCGGCGCTGGTGTTCGGCAATGAAACGGCGGGGTTGAGCAACGCGGAATTGCAACGCTGTCAAGGCGTCTTGCGTATTGCCGCCAATCCGGAGTACAGCTCGCTGAACCTTGCCGCCGCCGTGCAGATTGTCGCCTACGAACTGTGGATGCATGGCCTCTCCGTTTCGCCCGACGCGCCGAACCGCGCCATGAAAACCGCGACGCCCTTTTCCTCGCCGCCCGCCACGTACGCCGAACAGGAAGGATTTTACCGGCATCTGGAAGCCGTCCTGATCGCGCGCCGCTTTCTTGACCCGGAACAGCCGCGCCGTCTCATGCCCAAGCTGCGCCGCCTGTTTGCCCGCGCCCGGCTGGAAAAGGACGAGGTGAATATCCTGCGCGGCATCCTGACGGCGGCAAGCGAGACAAAAACGGCGACGGCAGCGGAAAAGCCGACTTTTGCGAAAGCGGACGCATGAATCCCGCCGCGCCGCGCACCATCGCCGCCATCGCCACCGCGCCGGGACGGGGCGGCGTGGGCATCGTCCGGGTTTCGGGCGAAAACCTCTCCGCGCTCGCGCAGGCGTTGAGCGGCAGGCCCCCGCGGCCGCGCCGGGCAGACCTTGCCCGCTTTCGAGCCGATGACGGCGGCGTGATCGACAGCGGTCTGATCCTCTATTTTCCCGCGCCCGCCTCCTTCACCGGCGAGGACGTGCTGGAACTGCACGGTCACGGCGGCCCGGTGGTGATGCGTCTTCTGCTCGCCCGCTGCCTGGAACTGGGCGCGCGCCTGGCCGAACCCGGCGAATTCACCCGCCGCGCCTTCCTGAACGGCAAACTCGATCTCGCCCAGGCCGAGGCCGTCGCCGACCTGATCGACGCTTCCACCGCCGCCGCCGCGCGTTCCGCCGTCCGTTCCCTGCAAGGCGAGTTTTCCCGCGCCATTCACGCGCTGGTCGAGGAACTCGTCGAACTCCGGGCGCTGGTGGAAGCCACGCTGGATTTTCCCGAAGAGGAAATCGACTTCCTGGGCGCCGCCGATGTCCTCCCCCGCCTGGCGAGGCTGGACGCCCGGCTCAAGGAAGTCCGGGCGAAGGCAAGGCAGGGAAGGCTTTTGCAATCCGGCTTGCAGGTGGCGCTGATCGGCCAGCCCAATGTCGGCAAATCCTCGCTCCTCAACCGCCTGGCCGGGGAGGAGCTGGCGATCGTCACCGAGGTTCCCGGCACGACGCGGGACGCGCTCAGGTCCGTCATCCAGATCGAGGGCATTCCGCTTCACGTCATCGACACGGCGGGGCTTCGGGAGACCAGGGACGAAGTGGAAAAAATCGGCATCGCCCGCGCCTGGAAGTCCGTGGAAGAAGCCGATCTCGCGCTCCTGCTGCTGGATGCCCGCGCGGGGCTGACGGCGGCGGATCGCGCCATTCTGGAAAAGCTGCCCGCCCATCTTCCCCGCATCACCGTGAAAAACAAGATCGACCTGACCGGCGAAGCGCCGGAGCGTCATCCGGAGGGCGCGGACACAACCTTGTCGATCTCGGCGAAGACCGGCGCCGGGATGGATCTGCTGCGCCAATCCCTGCTCGAAATCGCGGGCTGGCAGACGGGCGAGGACGTATTCACGGCCCGCGAGCGCCACCTGCGGGCCTTGTCCGCCGGAGCGGAACACCTCGCAAAAGCGCGCCGCGAAGCCGAAACCGCTCCCCCGGCGCTGGAACTCTTCGCCGAAAACCTGCGGCTCGCCCAGAACGCTCTCTCGAAAATCACCGGCGAATTCACGGCGGACGACCTGCTGGGAGAGATTTTCGGACGCTTCTGCATCGGAAAATAACAAGCCTTCCGGCCTGTTCCGGGATGTTCCACAAAAACCTTTTAGAATCATCAGATAAGCACTGTTTTTGTTCCGCTGTCGGCTTGTATGTTCCGCACAAATCTGCTTAAATGTGTGCCCATATGTGTGCCCATGATGAAAAGCGGTGTGCCCAAGGTAGCGCGGTGGTGTGCCCACGACCCCTATTTGAAGGGGGTGGAGAAATCACTTTTCCATGGGCACACAAGGCGGGCAAATCGCCTGAATACCTTGCCAGCAAAGGCTTTCAGACCGTGTGCCCAAGGGGAAACGGTGTGCCCATATTTGTGCCCAATGGGAAACGGTGTGCCCAAGATCAAGCGGGTTTTCATGGGTACACGCACTGCGGAAGGGGTGGTCATGGCGCTGTCAGATACCAAGCTGCGAAACCTGAAACCGGCTGACAAGAGCTATCAGGAAGCGGACGAAGGCGGGCTATTTGTGGAAGTCATGCCTGGCAGCGCGAAGGTTTGGCGGATGCGCTACCGCATAGGCGGGCGCGGATCCAAGCAAGAGAAAATCACGCTTGGCGACTACCCGACCTATTCACTGGCCGAAGCCCGGACATGGCGGGACGATTGCAAGATACTGGCCGGGCGTGGCCTGTCCCCGATGGCCTTGCGGCGCGGCGATGCGATCCCCGAGGATACCGCCCCCGCCGTCAAGGAATTGGCGCAAGCCTTCATCCGTGAATGGTGTTTGAAAACTCGCGAGAAAGCCAAGATCAAGGAAGAGGCGGCAAGGGAAGCCGACACCGTGAAAGCCTTCGCTATGCGCTGGTACAAAGAG